>NZ_JBFUPN010000039.1:0-42095 GCF_041355315.1 Mucilaginibacter sp. RCC_168 | reverse complement strand
GATATGATCACCCTAAACAACCAAAAATAAACCCCCTAGTTTGTCCTCGAATTACTAAACCCTTACAGCAATGACATATAAAAAGCATTTAGAGTTAACGAATTTACAAGTACGCCAGGCTATTCAGTAATTCTGGTGGATAAACAGGATTGGCGCCGCGCTGGCTGGCTACAAAGGCACCTACGGAACACGCTTTATCAACAATGGTTTGCATAGGGTGCTGGGCCAATATACCCGCTACAAAAGTGGCCAGGAACGCATCTCCGGCACCCACTGAATCGCTTACTTTTACAGGGCAGCCCGGACTTTCATAAAACTCATGATCATGCCATACTATTGCCCCACGCTCGCCACGGGTTACGCAGATAGTTTGATTATGATATTTGGAACGGAACTCAATGATCTGGTCGCGTAGTGAGTCACTGCTGCCACCTATAAGTAAATTGGCTTCTTCTTCATTCATTTTTACCACATGAGCCCGGGCGGCAAGCGTTTCGATAGTAGATAGTGTGTAATGCGGAGGGCGGAGGTTTACATCAAATATTTTCAGGGCAGGTGTTTCGTCGAGCAGGTTTAACAGGGTTTCGCGGGTTGTTGTGTTACGACAAGCCAGGCTGCCAAACACAATGGCTGATGCCTTTTTACCCGCCCCCGTTAATTCAGTTGTGGTTTGGATATTGTCCCAGGATACAGGTTCAGGTATAATATAGGTAGCCTGGTTGTTTTCGTCCAACTGCACTGTTACTTCACAGGTAGGTAGTTCATCATCACGCTGAATTAAGGGTGAATAAAGTCTGCTTTTTTGTAAAAAGTTTATCAGTCCGTCGCCGCTGCTATCCATTCCTACAGAACTGGCAAAAACAACATTAACGCCTTGCTGCACTAAGTGTCTTGCCACATTCATGGGAGCTCCGCCAGCTTTTTTACCGTCGCCAAAAGCATCCCATAAAATTTCGCCGAAGCTTAATACCTGATTGTTCATAAAGTTGATGTAAAGTTTGGTGTAGTATAACTCAAATATAGCAGGATTTTTAACATGATTTAAGGATTGATGAGAGGATTTGCCAGATTTTGGAATCTGTAAGATTTTTCCATCCAATCCTGGTAATCCTTTTAATCCTGAAAATCCTGTTTATATTAGGGTATGAAAAAGTACATATTATCTTTCCTCCTGATCCTTGTTTCTTACCTCTCTCATGCCCAGGACAGGCAGGCCATACTCAAAGTGATGCACAACCAGGAACTGGCCTGGAATAAGGGCGATATTGATGGTTTTATGCAGGGGTACTGGAAATCAGATTCGCTGTTGTTTGTAAGTAAAGCGGTACCTAATTATGGATGGCAAACAGCACTTGATCACTATAAAAAGGGCTATCCGGATAAAGCGGCTATGGGACAACTCACTTTTACTATCCTGCAAGTGAAAATATTAGATGCTACAAATGCCTTTGTGTTTGGTGGCTGGAAGCTAAAGCGTGAAAAAGATGCGCCTGGTGGCTATTATACGCTATGGTTCAGGAAAATAAAAGGCGAGTGGAAGATCGTGTGTGATCATACATCATAAGGATATGAGATGTTAGAAATGAGATCTGAGACGGAAAAGCTTCAAAAAAATCGATGAGACAGCTCATCGATTTTTTTAATAACTTATAACTCAAAACTCAGTACTTACAACTTAAAAAGGTTTCCCGGCGGCCAGTTCACGATTAGCCCATTTTACGGCCAGTTCTTCGCGGAATTTGGCATATTTTTCTTTAAAAGCCATTTTTAATACACTATCTACCCCGCCTTTGATGGCCAGGTTATACAAACTCGCCGCTTTCCGGCTGATGGAAGCATCCCAGGCACGCAGGCTCAGGGAGTATGATCCGTCGATGTATTTCATCCAATGCCAGTAACCGGTAGGCATAAACAGCGTATCGCCGTGTTCTAAAAAAACTTCGATCCCTTCTACACCATCCAGCGCGGGGAATTTTTTAACATCAGGATTTGCCACATCATAGTCCTCCAAAGCGTAAGTAGCATTCGGGATGCAGTATAAGCGGCGTTTCCATTTGTTTTCAAACAGAATCACATGCTTGCGGCCACCAAAATGCGTATGGAAAATATGTGGCAAATCAATATCGTAATGTAAAAAAGTAACAGAGTTGGAACCCCCGAAGAACATAGCGGGCATGCTTTCTAAAAAGCCACCCATCAGATCTTTTGGCAATACAATATCATCTAAAAGTTGCGGAGCCTGTTTAAAAATGTTGAAGAAAAATATCCTGAGCTCAGTAGGCTGACTGCGGATCATATCAATATACTCATCAAAAGGCATTTCGGTTGCCGATGAATTGATGGGTTTTGAAGGATCGGCTTTTGAGTTATCGTATAAGGGAACCACCTTTTTGCCTACTACCTGCTTTAAATATTCAGGTGTCCATTTTTCGCGGGCGGGCCAGCTTTTGGTCAACCCCTTTATAACCAGCGGACGGCGGGGATCTAAATAGTTCTTCTTAAAATCTTCAGGAGAAATATTTTCAACAGTATCAATAGGGCGGAGGATAAAACTCATATTGTAATTGTTTTTCGGCTGTTTTATTTAAATTAATTTAACTTAAATACCGAAAAGCAAACAAAATAACGAAATAAAACCTCAAAAGGTATAAGCTTTTATGTTAAAAAATATAATTGACGCGGAGCCTCACCCCGGCCCTCTCCAAAGGCGAGGGGGCTAAAAGTATCCGTATTAATAATATTAAGGAGAAGTCCTCTCCTTTGGAGAGGATTTAGGTGAGGCTTTGGCCCTATGGCTTACCAGTCATTAATGCATTTTCGGCACGCTTAATAGCCAGTTTTTCTTTCCAATCCATGTAGGCCTTCCTAAACCGCGCCTTCATCATATTATCAAACTTGCGTTGTACAGTCAAATTATATAAGCTTTTTGCCTTGATGGCCCACGATTTATCCCAGGCGCGTAATGATATGGAAAACGATCCATCCAGGTATTTCATCCAGTGCCAGTAACCAGTGGGCATAAATAAGGTATCGCCATGTTCTAAAATAGCTTGCTGACCTTCAATCCCATCCAGCGCCGGGAATTTTTCGAAATCGGGGTTTTCAATATCATAATCCTCCAGCGCATAGGTAGCAAAGGGGATGCAATACAGGCGCTCGCTCCATTTGTAATCAAACAGGATCACTTTTTTGCGCCCGTTAAAATGGGTGTGAAAAATATGAGCAAGGTCAATATCATAATGCAAAAACGTTACCGAGCCCGCGCCTCCAAAAAACATATTAGGATATTTATCCAGGAAACCGCCCATCAGATCAGTTGGCGAACGGTAATCGTTCAATAATATTGGCGCGTGTTTGATCGGGTCGAATAAAAATATGCGAAGATCGGTAGGTTGTTTTTGTATGAGGTCTATATAGTCGGCAAATTTCATTTCACTTGCCGATGCATTGATGGCCTTTGACGGATCGGCCTTTGAACTATCATATAAGGGCACGGTTTGGTCGCCAACAGTTTCCTTTAAATAATCAAAAGTCCATTTTTGCAAGGCGGGCCAGCTTTGGGTTGCTTTACGAATAATAAGCGGTTTACGTGGATTTAAATAATGGTTAACAAAATCGGCTCTGCTTATATTATCAACGGTATCTATGGGTGTTAGATGTAAACTCATATTCACAATTAATTAACATGCAAAATTAATTAATTGGAAAAAACGCCCAATTGCCCGGCCGCTTTTTTAAACTTTTCTGACAAAAAGAAACCCGGCATTTGCCGGGTTTCTTTTTGAGTTCTGAGCTCTAAGTAATGAGTTTTGAGTTAAATAAATTAAGATAATAAACAGTTTCTACAAAACTCATAACTCGCTACTCACGACTTATAAACTTAATTAGGCATGAGTACAGTGTTAACTACATGTATTACGCCATTGCTCTGGTTAACATCGGCAATAGTGATCCATGATTTGCCACCTTTCTCATCAACCAGGTATAGCTTTTTGCCTTGTTCCATAACAGTTAAGGTTCCACCACTTACGGTACTTAGTTCGGCTTTGCCATTTCCGTCTTTTACCTTTGCCAAAAGGTCGGCCGCGCTTAACTTACCCGCAACCACGTGATAGGTTAAAATTTTTATTAAAGTAGCTTTATTGGCTGGTTTAACCAGGTTATCAACCGTGCCAGCAGGCAATTTATTAAAGGCTTCGTTAGTTGGCGCAAATACAGTGAATGGGCCTGCTGATGATAATGTTGGCACTAAACCGGCTGCTTTAACAGCAGCTACCAGTGTAGTATGGTCTTTTGAGTTTACGGCGTTTTGAATAATATTTTTTGTTGGGTACATGGCTGCACCGCCTACCATTTTTGTTTGCGCGTTTGCTTTAGGCATTACTGCAAAAGTTGCTAAGGCTAACACCGCCAAGATCAATTTTTTCATGATGTGATTAGTTTACAAATTGTTTTTAAATGACACCCAAAGGTGCCGGTTTGTTTTGTTTTACAATGTAACAAAGCTATCACGAGCTCTTGATAGTTTTGTTAAGTTTATAATAAGCGCTATTTGAAAGAAGATACGGAGAGCATTACTTAACGGTTTTATAGAGCCCGTTAATTCGTACAACCTGCTGATTTAAATGTTGTCAATCAATCAAAAAAATAGACCGGCAGCAATATTATCGGCATAAAGTTTACCGGTAGCGGTAAGATACAAAATATTATCCTGTTGCCTTATCCATTCCTTATCAAAATACTGCCCCGCAGCAATAAGCAATGGAGATGCAGATGCTTTGGCTATGGTATTCAATTTATCCAGATCAAGTCCCCACATGGTACGTATCGAGGTCATGATATATTCGTTAAGGCGATTCTCTTCCGTAAGTATTTCGGTTTCGGCCGGGAGCTTACTGCTTTCAATGCTTTGTATGTATTTGGCATTATTGGCTATGTTCCATTGCCTGGCTTCGCTGTTATAGGAATGGGCTGAGGGGCCAATCCCCAAGTATTTTACACCCTGCCAATAATTAGAGTTATGCCTGGAATAATGCCCGGGTTTGCAAAAGTTTGATATTTCGTAATGTTCAAAACCACGATCAGTCATCGCATCCATCAATACAGTGAACTGGGCCGCGCTCTGCTGATCATTCATAGGCTGCTGCTTTTTTTTGCTGATAAAGGCCGCTAATGCGGTTTGCGGTTCAACTGTCATGGAGTAGGAAGATATGTGCGGGATTGATAGATCAAATATCTTATCCAGGTTTTGTTTCCATTTAGTATCCGTTAATAACGGATAGCCGTAGATCAAATCGGCAGTAATATTTTCAAAACCGGCATCCTGCACCCTTTTTACAGAAGCTTCGGCGTGCCTGCTGCGATGGGCCCGGTTCATCCAAAGCAGGTCTTCATCAAAAAATGATTGGATACCAATGCTAAAGCGGTTCACATCGGTTTGGCGAAGTGCTTTTACTTTGGTATCAGTCAGGTCGTCGGGGTTGGCCTCTAAGGTTATTTCCGCACTTGATGATACCGTGTGCAGTTCCGTTATGGCATTGATCAACAGGTTTATATCATCAGCTTCCAATAACGATGGTGTGCCACCGCCAAAGTAAATGGTTTCTACAGTTTCATTATCCAGGTAGTTTTTTTGCAGTTTGATTTCCTTTACCAGCGCATGCAACAGCTCGTCTTTATATTTAAGCGAGGTGCTAAAATGAAAATCACAGTAATGACATGCCTGTTTGCAAAATGGAATATGTATGTAGATACCTGCCATTTGGCAAAGTTCATAAATATATTTAGTAAATGATATTAAGTAAATTAATGAAGTTTAATTTAAATAACTTATCAAATGTTTGTGCGGTGTTTTATTTAACGGTTATTCAGACCATAAAGTACAATAGTCGCCACGGCTGGCCAGGAGGTTTGCCACATGACCTTGCGCAGGTTCATGTTAAGTATGAAATCTTTACGGTTATCCGTTCCTGTTTACCTAAACACTGAACTGCTGAAAAGCGATCCGCTGTTCTACTTTATAAATTTCCCGTCCGGTAACCTGGTTAATAATACATGAATTGCGATAAGCGCCCATGCCCAGATCGGGGGTTACAAAACCATGGGTATGCAATTCGGCATTTTGAACAAAGATCTCATCACCATTGATATCAATACTGTAGTTGCGTTTCACATCAAAAAGACCATCTTCATTAACTCCAATACGTTGTTGAATGCCGTTGATGAATGCCGGGGTGTTATATTTGTATCCCGTTGCCAAGATCGCATAATCGGCCTGATGTGTAAAGGCTTGTTGTTGCTGTACTTGTGTGAATTGCAGTTCATTGGAACCATCCTGATTTACTTTGATACCATCCAGTTGTGAATTAGGTCGTAACTGTACATTTAAGGTCGTATCATCAACACTCATTTCATATAGTGTATCAAATATTTGGTTGATCAGCTCAAAGTTGATGCCTTTGTACAAAGGCGGCTGTTTAGCCAATAAGGCCTTACGCTTTTCTGCAGGCATGTTATGAAAATAATCCACATACTCAGGTGAGGTAAGTTCCAGCGTCAGTTTTGCATACTCCATCGGGAAAAACCGATCAGGGCGACTAAACCAACTAAGCTGCAAACCAGTTTCGGTATGAGGAAGCAGGTCCTGAAAAACCTCGGCAGCACTTTGCCCGGATCCGATTACCGCTACCGATTTACCCTGTAGAATGTCGGTCTTTTTATATAGATAATTGGATGTATGCAGAATATTGGGTGATTGAATACTCTTCATAAAATCGGGATAACGGGGTTCTGTTCCCGTACCTAACACTATTTTTTCGGCGTAATAAACCTCGGGTTGGTTAGTTAAACTATTAGTAACCTTAATTTTATAATGCTTTGCAGTTTCAATGTATTCAACCGCCTCAACCGATCTGGAAAACAAGCAGCTGGATAATTGTGCAGCTACCCATTTACAATAAACATTGTATTCCTTGCGTAGAATAAAAAAGTTTTCGCGGATAAAAAACTTATAGAGTCGGTTGGTTTCCTTTAAAAAATTCAGGAAACTGTACCTGCTGGTTGGGTCGGCCATAGTTACCAGATCGGCCATAAAGGGCACCTGTAAGGTAGCATTACTGAGCATTAAGCCCGGATGCCAGTCAAAAGCCGGTGAACGGTCCAGAAACAGGGTAGAGAATTCATCTATCGGCTCCGTTAAAGCGGCAAGCCCCAAATTAAACGGGCCAATTCCAATACCGATCAGATTGTATACTTTTTTAGTTTTCAATTTTTTTATTTTTTTGAGCAAGGATTTGAGGAGCAAGGAGTAAGGATTTTTGGAACAAGGATTAAGACTTTCTTGTCCCCGCTTCTGTTTGTCCTTGTTCTTTGCTCCCCAAATCCTTGTTCCATCAATTCCTCTATAATTCTATCTTAATTTCCTTTGTACCCGGATTTTTCTCCCAGTACCATTCGCGATATAAAAAAGTAAGATTGGCGCTTTTGTGTGGCAGATCTATCACTCTTTGCTGCTGGTAACCAATCCTGTTAGCCAGGGCACGCATGGCTCTCGATTCTACAGCCGCTTCGCCTATACATTTGCCAACCTCGGGTTGGGCAAACAGGTAATCTAAGGCCACCTGCAACGATTGATAAGCAAACTTTTTCTCTTTTTCTGCGGGAGCTACTAATAAGTGGGTACCGTAATCCGTCGGCAGGCATTCGTAATAAGCGCCAACCAGGTCGCGGGCGGGCCAGTAGGGTTCAAAAGTGAAGTTAGGCACGCCATTTACTTCGCCAATAAAACTATGGGTGGCGTCGCTTGGGATGATGGTTCTGTAAAAAAGCTCCAATCCGCGTATTGGGCCATCCATTTTCCAAATGGGTTTGGCTTGTTCCTGGTTAAACCAATCGTGCACCATTTCCAGGTCGCGGTCAATATCAAACGGACGAATACTCAGCGTTACATCTTCTTTCGGGAAATATCTACTGTACACAGTATCTTTCCGCTCCGGTTTAATCAGGTTTTTGCAAAAGAAAAACTTGTTGAGCGGGTTGGGGTAATCCACATAAACCGCCGGGTACTCTAACGATACATTAGCCTCATTCATGTTATATAGGCTGGTTAACAGGTTGGCTTTCACACTCCAATCTCGGCTGTTGATGATGTAGTTGACCAGACCGGTTTCGTCCATCGCCTCCAGGCTTTTCAGTTCTTTATAAACAATATCCAGCAGACGCTTTTCATCAGCCAGGCCGTTTACTCCGAAAGCGTTTACTACACCCAGCAGGTTATTCATCATCAGGTAATAGGTGTATTTTGGGGAGATGTATTCTTCGTCGATGATCGATTTGCTTTCATCAGCAATACCCGGGATGGCGGCTAAAATTTCGTCGGCTTTACCTGTACGGAAAAAGAATCCCTGGTTATCCCTGAAATAAAGTTTTGCTGGGAACAGGTTCTTATCCAGCTCCACCATTACATTTTGCTGGTGAAATTCACAGGCCAAACCATATTTATTTAAAATGGAAACCATTGGCCTGATGCAGATGTGCAGGTATTGTTTAAACCAGTCTTCGGCCACGCGGTTTACCGCTTTGTTTGATTTTTGAGCCGCGGTTTTAATAATATTAGCTAATCTGGATGGTTCCCCAAAAATGCTATCCTGGCAAAGCGCGGCCAGCAGGGTTACATTTTTATGCTGTGCTTCGTTTTTAAACGGATTGCGGCGAATGCTGATATTAAAACCATTAATCACCTGCCCCTTATTATCGGTAACCGCGATAAATGCCGGGTCAACAATAAAATCGATCTCCGGGAAATCTTTCTGCAAGTTTTGTCCCCAGGGCGTTTTTAACAGACGCGAAATATTATAACCTCGATGTAGTTCGGGGTACAGGTTAATGCGTTCAGAGTTGGTAATTTTTACGTGCAGGGAAAATTTGAACATCCAATCACATTCCTCATTATAAACCGTACGTACGGAAGATGTTGGTGTAAATTCAGCTCCCCAATGGCCTAAACTATATAGTTTACCATCCTGCTGTAAAGCTAAAACATCATCCTGTTGCAGCAAGTAATTAGCCTCCCAGGGATGCATCGGCACTACGGTGAATGTGGGGTGTGTATTCAATAATTCCATCATCCGTGAATCGTCGGCAGCAAGGGTTAACAACTCACTTTTTAACTGAACCGATGGCAAAGTATCGTCGGCAGTTTTTTGAATGACCTGGCTGGCATCTATCAGAAAGTAATGCAGTTGGAAGCGTCCGGCAGTCTCGGGCGAATACTTAAACAGGTCATCGTCATTAAACCCCTGTTTTGATTTGGGTACCGGGTGCACGCTATGACCCAAAATAAGTGACTGCTCGGCCTGGATAAAATCCATCTCGACGGCATTGGCATGAAGATCACGCTTGATGAAATTTTCGAGATATTTTTCCAGGTTTTCTATACTGTTCTGTAAACGATTTTGGGTGATACTGGCTTCTATCTCCGGATATTGCTCTTGCGCGTATTGAACTATCAGAGCGATCAGATCGGTAGAAGCCAGTTCAGTGATCTCATCTGTTTGCAGGTCGCGTTTTACAACCGGGAAATGGAATATATGCCTGCCGCTTTCAGAATAATAACCCAGGGGAGCATATACCTCCAGGCCAATAGAAGAAAAATCAATACGGATATGCAAATCATGACCGGTCGCCCGGAAATGAGCGGCTAATGCCTCGTCATATTTGGGGATACCCAGGTAACGGCTCCAATTGCTAAACTCACGCAGATAACTGTTGAGCATAGCGGTGTAATTTACCTGTTCAGCTTCTTCCCTAAGGTTAATTAAACTTAATGAATTCGTTTCCATGTTTTTTGATGTTTAATAGAATGTTTTTAATATGATCGGTAGTTGTAAGCGGATTGAGCAATGTGAATTTTAGATAAAATTCGCCATGAACCTTGGTGCCGGCCACCAGCGCGTCGCCATATTTTAAAAGCTGTGCTTTAATATATTGGTTCATCTGGGTCAGGTTAGCGGTATGCAAACCGGAAGGGTTATACCTGAAAACCAATGCCGATAGATCCGAATAATTCAACAGATCAAAATCACGATCTGTACTGATGATATGCGCTGCATTTTCGGCCGTTTCAATAATCTTTTCTATGTAGCTGCCCAATTTTTCTTTACCCATGATGCGCAGGGTGAACCAAAGTTTGAGGGCATCAAAGCGGCGGGTAGTTTGGATGGATTTGTTCACCTGGTTCGGGATCTCGTCCGAGTGCTGATCCTTCGGATTCAGGTAATCGGCATAATGGGTTATCAAGCCAAAATATCGTTTATGGTTTACCAGGAAGGCGCTGCTGCTAACCGGTTGAAAAAAGGCTTTATGATAATCGGCAGTAACAGAATTTGCCAGCTCGATTCCATTTAATAAATACCGGTGTTTGTTGCTTAGTAATAAACCACAGCCATAAGCGGCATCAACATGGTACCATAGTTTATATTTTGCAGCTATGTTCCCAATGGCTTCCAGCGGGTCGAGATTGCCAAAATCGGTTGTGCCTGCCGTGGCTACAACAGCTATAGGTATGTTGCCTTGTTTTAATTCACGTTGTATAGCATCTTCCAGCAAAACAGTATTCATCCGGAAGGTACGATCGGCTTTTACCTTAACTACGGCTTTTTCGCCCAGGCCCAGTATCGCGGCATTTTTCTGGATACTGAAATGCCCGGCTTCGGAAACAAAGATCCGGAAACGGGATGCCTCAGGAGGTAGGCCATTTTGTTTAATATTATGTTTAAGATATTCTACCGAATAATGATCACGGGCCAATAATAAACCCATCATGTTACTTTGCGAACCACCGCTGGTAAACACGCCATCGGCATGCTCATCAAAGCCAATTTCGTTACAGGTCCACTCGATCATTTTTTGCTCTATCAGCGTACCCCCGGCACTTTGATCCCAGGTATCCAACGAGGAGTTGATAGCGCTGATCAACACTTCGGCAGCTATAGCCGGTATTACAACCGGACAATTTAAATGCGCTACATATTTTGGATGATGAAAGGTAACCGCGTGTTTGGTATATAAGGATTCAACCTCGTTCATCAGACTTTCATAATCAGGTAGGGGAATAGTCAAGTCAACCGATTCAAATTGCGGACGTAATTGGGCCGCTGTTACACCGCTGAAAGGTTTTTTATTATCATGCAAAAAATTAACTACCGACTGGCTGGCCAGGCTTATGGCCTTGAGATATTCTTCAGATGAGCCTTCGTAAAGTATATCTTCAAAAGAAGTGTCAGTACTTAAGGCCTCTAATAGGGCCTCATCCTGATGGGGTGTGTTGGATGGTGTTATCATAGGTAATGATTGATAGTTTGTTCATGGTTAATGGTTCATAGTTGATGGTTCGTAGTTTGTGAGAAACAGATACCTTTGGAGGATATCCTTTTCTGGCTATGAACTATAAACCATCAACTATGAACGCCCTAATAATTAATGGTATAGGTTAAAGAAAATGTTCTGCCGCGACCGTAGTACTGGTACAGTTTGGCCGGGGCGCCGTAAAACAATACAGAGCGCTGTCCCCAGAAGGTGAGATACTGCTTGTCCCAAAGATTTTGAATACCGGCAGATAAGGTGCCCAACGGTAGTTTTACATTTCCCACCAGGTCAAATGTGGTAAAGCCTTTAAGTTCCAGGTTTTGGTAATCTTTCAGATCAAGTGAGCGAACAGCCTGTAGCCTTACCGAAAAAGCCTGACTTTGCCAGCCTGTGAAGCTTACAAATTTGGATGGGTTGGTGGAGATGATAGAATTACGCTGATAGCCTTTATCGGGTGTTTGGATATCCGAAATAATGAACTGACCAGAAACGCCAACTATTAAACCTTTTGGCTGCTGGCTGTAGCTTAGTTCACCTTCAAAACCGTAGTTGCGTACTTTTTGATCGGTAACGGATATGGTGAAATTACTGGTGTTGATGAGGATGGCTTTGTCTGATACGGAATAGAAACCGGCTATCTGTCCTTTAAAACCACTCTCGTCACTCAGCCTGCCACCAAGTTCATACTGGTTGGTTTTGATCCCGCTTAATGGCGCGTCTTTTACGTTGATGCTGTTAACCAGTTTCCAGTTATTACCATCGCGTACATAGGCCCCGGTTCCGTAATATTTGGTTGGATCTGGTACCGAAAAGCCTTGTGAGTAATTTGCCCAAACCTGTGCCTTATTATTAAACTTATATATCAGGCTGCCATTAAACAGGGTTACATTATAATCATTTTTACCTCCGGGGATTTTATCCGCCAAGGTACCCACGCCATAGTTTACAGATACCTGCTGTTGAAAGCGCACAAAATCATCTACAGTTACATCCATATGTTGCTGACGGATCCCTCCGGAAAGGGTAAGCTTATCAACAATTTCCCAGCTGGCTTGTGCAAAGCCCGATATACCCAGTATGCGGTTACCGGGATAGCGGTCCAAGCTACTTGCTGTTTTATTGATCAGTCCGCCAGAGCTATAGCTTAGGTCGGTATCAAAGAAAGCCTGTTTGCCCACAAATTTTTCATGGTCAAGGTCGGCGCCGTAGATCACTTTTACCTTATCCCACTGTTTTGATAAGACTGCCTTAAAGCCGTATACATCTGTATTCTGGCGTGATGCGGCCAGAGGTAAAGGTTTTACATTACCTGGTGCAACGGTAAGATCGCGTGATTGTACGATACCTTCGGGAAAGGAAGGACTGAAATCCAATTTCTCTGACCGGACAAAAGCCTGGAATTGAAAGCTCTGACCTCCCAATATATTACCGATGCGGTACTGACTATTAATAAAAATGCGTTTACTACGCGGTACCACATCGGCATCAAAGCCTTTGCGTACATCCAGCAATGAAGGATCGGGAGCTACATTATTATTGGCATTGGCCGGTAGTGCTCCCGCCAGGTTATTCCCCAGGAAGAGGCCATGGTCACTGTTGTATTTAGAGTTGTAGTATTGCGCATCCAGGCTGATATTTTGGTTGTGCTTGAGTTTAAAGTCGACATTGCCAAACAGATCAATACTGCGGTTATATTGCAGGTCGCCTTGTTTGGTATCAATAATAATCTGATGGCCATCGCCATCATAAGCAGCTCCATTTTGCTGATAAGCAAAGCCTAAACGCCCCTTTACAAAGCTATTACCTCCGGCTACAGATTGCGCTACACGAATATCATGATCGTCGCCGTGACCTAAGCCGCTACGCCCACCTACTTCGGTCTGGAATGACAATTTCTCCGACGTTGATTTTTTGGTTACAATGTTAATGATACCACCGGTCGCGTCGCCACCATAAACCGAGCTCGCACCTGAAAGCACTTCGATCTTTTCGATATTGAAGGGGTCGATAGCATCAAACTGGCGACTGGTGTTACGAGTGCTATTGATAGATACACCATCAATCATCACCAGTATATTTCGCCCACGAATGTTTTGCGCGTAATTCGAACGCCCCTGGTTGCCTATATCCAAACCAGGGATCAGGATGCCCAACGCTTCTTTAAGCGGTACGCCGGCCTTGATCTGGGATTGCAGTTTGATACTGTCAATAACCCAAACAGTTCCGGGTATTTCGCTGATGTGCTGCGGCGAGCGGGATGAAACCACCACCACCTCGTTCAGGTTGTTATTTAAGTTGATAGAAGTTATGGGCTTATTATCGGTTGTTTGAATGGTGATCACATTGCCTTGCACCTTTAATTTAAGATTGGCGCCCATCAGATCGTGTAATATTCTTTTGATAGGTTGATGGGTAGCATCTACATTCACGATCTTATTAGCATCGAGCCGGGTATTGCTATACGTAATACTTACGGATGCTTTATCACCAATGGCCAGTAGTGCATCGGCCAATGTAATGTTGCTTAATTTGATGGTTAGGGGTTTATCGAGCACATCCTGCTGCGCAAATAAATAAGTAGTGTTAAAAAGTGTTAAAAAAGTAACAATTAATACTTTAGGCGCAATATTTAGCTGTTTAATGGTAAGGCTTGAAGAATATTTAATTAAGTTTTTGAGGTAAGTATGTACCTGTTTCATATTTTCGTTTAAATGTTTAATTAATTAAGTATTAGTTGAGCAAATCCCGATGTTGTAGTTTGGCGATGAAGCATCGGGAATTTTTGTTTCTATATTTTTCTACATGGCATTAGTTGTTGCGTCTGGTTAATAAATAGTTACAATGTTTCCGGCTATTTTATAATGAAAGCCTATAGCAAATTCAAGGCTGTTGAGCACACTTTTCATATCCGGATTGTTAAAACGTCCGGTATAACGTTCGTTTCTTAATAAGCGGTTGTCAATAAGTACCTCCACATTATACCAGCGTTCCAGCGTTGAGGCTATGTCACTCAATTTCTGATCTTTAAATTGCAGCTGATTGTTACGCCAGTTACAATAAGCCGCGGCATATACCGTTTGCTGCTTTAATGACTGATCAGCACCATATACACCTTGCTGGTTAGCCGTAAGAATTAAAGAAGCTTTTTTGATTTTTGGCGAAAACATTACCCGCCCTTCTTCAACCACTACATCGGTTTTATTTTCCTCGGGATAAGCACGAAGATTAAAATGAGTCCCTAAAACCTGCACAATTACCTGCTTGCTATTGATAGAAAACGGGCGTTTTTTGTCTTTAGCTACGGTAAAAAAAGCTTCACCTTCAAATTCCACAACTCTTGATGTATCTGTAAATTTTTCGGGATACCGTAGTTTGCTATCCGAGTTTAGCTGAATAATTGTTCCGTCGGGTAGGGTGCAAGTGGCCCTTCTACCTTTAGGGACTTTTACTTCGTGGTAACTAAGGGCAGCACTACCCTGCTCCTGATGGTTTCCGGATACATGATAAATATAGAAAGTCAATCCCGTGATCAAAACAATGCTTGCGGCTACCCTGATCAGCCAGGTCCAGTTTGTTTTTCGGAGCTCATTCTCAGGGAATATCCGGTTTGATAGCTCTGCCCATGTTTTATCCTCAATACCCTGTATATCTACAGGAGGGGAGATGGTGAATTCACTTTCTGCTATGTTTTGCAGCCATTGCTTAATGGCAAACTGCTCATCAATGCTGCATTTGCCCTGATGATACCGTTCCAGTAGTTCTTGTGTTATTTCTATTTTCATCTAATTAAATGCAAGCTACACGCTGCATTCAATAACATAGCTGATTAGTGTGTTATTTTTCCTAAGACTAATTCTAAATAATATATACATAGCTGATATTCAGGTATAAAAACAATTTGTAGAGATAATAATATGGATGCTTATTTTGGACTTATTTAGTCGATAACTAAATTCTCCCGGAGAAAATTCAATGCTTTGTAGAGGTGGTATTCAACTGTTTTTTCCGATATCAGCAGGGCTGAAGCAATCGACTTTTTATCCAGGCCCTGCTGCTGACTTAAGCGATAAACCTCCTGCGATTTGTAAGGGAGCTTATTGATCAGGTGGTTAATGGTTTTATACAGTTCGTTGTAATTCAACGTATCTTCAGTGTACCTGCCTTCGATAGACTGGTTTTGGACAACATTTTGCAGGTGTTTTTGTCGATTGGATGTGGTACGGCAATACTCAAACACTTCGAGTTTAGCCGATCTGAAAAGGTATTGTTCAATAGATACATTTATCTGGAGTGTGTTTCTTCGTTTCCATAATGATTCAAATATATCCTGGGAAAGCTCAGCGGCTATATCTTCATCCCTCAAAGTATGATAACAAATAGTAAAAACTTTTTTCCAATACAAGCGATAAAGTTGCTGAAAGGATTGCTCAGTTAAGTGAAAAACTACTTGGGGGTATTTGCTATTGCCTGACACTGGAAGCTAATTTTGGACAAATATAGATAACTATTTAGAATCATTATAAATAAAAAGAATTAAATATGATATTAGATCAAAAACGCATGTAAACAGTAATAGTTCCGGTTATAGTCGGTTTAGTAAATAGTTACTTTAGGGCCAAATTGAAAGATAGCATGACAAATGAAAAACCAGAATTTTGGGAATCTGCTTTTATCAACAAGCAGGAAATGTTGGGATTTGAACCATCGAAATCTGCAATATTAACAAATGATTTTTTTGTCCAAAAATCGATAAAAAATATCCTTATTCCAGGTATCGGCTATGGGCGGAATGCCCAAATTTTCAGAGATCATGAAATGGCAGTTACTGGGATCGAGATATCAAAAACCGCTATAGATATGGCAAAAAAGCATTATGGAACCGGTATGACCATCTATCATGGTTCTGTAATTGATATGCCTTTTGACAAACATCAATATAATGGGATATTCTGTTACGCCCTAATTCATTTATTAGACGCCAATGACCGGAAAAAATTAATCAGTGATTGCTATAATCAACTAACAGATGATGGTTATATGATTTTTACAGCCATTTCGAAGGAAGCTTCAACGTATGGTCAAGGTAAATTAGTGAGCAAGGATCGTTATGAGATATTCGATGGGATTAAAATGTTTTTTTATGATAGAGAATCAATTAATACGGAGTTTGGTAAAGCCGGACTATTTGAGATCACGGAAGTCACTGAGAATTATCCATTCTTTTTAATTAAATGCAGGAAAGGCCATCAGTAATATTAAAGCTGATTATAAAAAAGCCTGCAGAGATTCAATTTGCAAGCTTTTTTGTTTTTGGCGGGGTGAATGGGAATTTATTAGAACACTTGGATGGAATTTTGGACATTATCAAGAAAATTATCAATAATAACAAGCATTAGTCGATGGTTACACTGCCGATTAGGATGTAATCAAATTCAGATAAATTTTCTTTAATTAATGCACCGCCTACAGTCACAGAATAGTTTTGTGTTAAGGGTTTAAACGTTTCCTTTTCATAACGAGGGCTAAGTTCCAAAAGGTCACTTGTAAGTTTTTCGCCTCTTATCTCTTTTGATAATTTAACTATGATTTTCTCCGCGCCGTGATCATAAATAATTGTTCCAAATAAATTGCCATGCGCCCATTCAAATGGCTCGCTAACAATTATTCTGACAGTTCTTCCTTTTAAAAAACTCATATTTAGATAATATTTATTGATTAAATGTAAAATAAAAAAGCCGGAAATTCATATCTCCGGCTTGGTGTTCAAAAATGTACCTGGCGGAGAGGGAGGGATTTGTTTACCTCTTAAACCGTTTTGATATTCAATATATTATGCGGATTTTATTTCTTACTCACCGAAATACTCACCACTTTTTTTGTACAGATTAATTGCAAATCTTATATTACAAATATAGGGATTACGGATTTGTAAAACAGATTATTTGCGGCTTATTATGCTGATCATCTGTAACCGCAAAGGTAGCCGCGAAGCCAGGGCAGTAAAGGGCTTTCGCGGCATAAACCCGCGAGCCATTCACGCACTTACCCATTTATTCCACGTTCCCTTGACAGCCCTGTCTTCTTCCGCTTTTTGTTGCTTAACAGAAGTTCACCCGAACGACTACGCTCGTTTTATAAAGAGGTTTACCAATAAGTAGCAAGTTTGTGTTTTTGTTACCACAAAAACTACCCCGATGCCTTTGGCTCGGGGCAAACTTGCCATTGCTCCCGGTGGTTGCAATGGATTTAAAAAATTTGAAAGCGCAGGTTTCTATTAACATCAATTCAAAATAAACATATTGCTATTAAAAGAATTTTTATTGTAGAATCAAAAAATATTCCATTTTCTTTTGTCTTCCAATTCTTTGTCTAAGTGCTCATCAAGTGTTAATTTTTTTATCCGCCTTAAAAATTTATAATTTTCAGGAAGGTGTTTAATAGGATTTGAATAAAAATTTAATTCTTTTAAGTCTAATTGTGAAAGCCATTCGGGGATAAATTCAAATTCATTACTCCACAACTCTAATATTTTTAAAGATGAGCACCCCAATAATTCTATTGGTAAGTCCTGCAACTTATTATTTCCCAAATGTATATATTCAAGCTTTTTTAACTGTCCAATTTCCGAAGGGAGCATTTTTATTTGATTTCTTTTATTCTCATAACTTCCGATTTTCAGCTTCTTTAAATTTTGTAGACCAGCAATTTCTTTTGGCAATTCTTGTATGAAATTATTATATAGGTGGAGTTCTTCTAAATTTTTCAAATGACCAATTTCAGCGGGTACTTTTTTTATTAGTGCATTATCCAAATTAAAAATTCGTAAATTTTCTAATTGTGAAATGCCTGATGGAATAAACTCGATTTTACAATTCTCCATTATCAATACTTCTAAATCATGTAGTTGTAAAATGCATTCTGGAAATTCTGTTAATTCAGTTGAAGTGAGATCAAGAAATTTTAAATTTTTTAATTCTCCGAATGTGTCAGGTAATGATTGTATAGATGTTCTTGATAAGTTAAATGATTTCAGGCTTTGCAAAGCGTTAATCCCATCTGGTATAGTGGAAAATATATTTGGATTTAGTAAAACATCCCAGGAACCTGTATTAGTTGAAATATCTAAGACTTCGAGATGTGCTTGCTTGAGTATCTCGGCAGGAAAAGTTTTTAAGTTCTTTGAAGAATAGTTGAGTTTTTCCACTGTTTTTTAAGGTTTATCCAAAACTAAATTAAATAATAGATATCTCAGTATTTTGTATAAAGGCAATTTGGCCTAAGTATATTTAGATTTAATTGGATATAATTAATAAAGTGTACTCACAAGTATACTAAAAACGGCCTTTACACTATCGTTAAGAGGGCAAAGTATACTTTGAGTATACTCCAAACCCTCGTAGCGAAGCGTAGGGCAAGCAAAGTAGGGCTCTGCCCAACTTCCGCTTGCTCCCCCCGCTTTCGCGTTTGGACATTAAAAATTAGGTTATTCGCCACGCAATAATACACCGGATAAATCAGCTAATGCTATTGAATAAAACAGTCCTTATTCAACCGATAAGCAACCAATAGCGCAAAGCCGGGTAAAATGTCAAGGGCGGGCAAGCCAATAAAAAAACAAAACACATCTGCCTGTTTATATACCCTTTACGTTTTATCCCGGCGTGGGCTATC
The DNA here is from genome assembly GCF_041355315.1 of Mucilaginibacter sp. RCC_168. NCBI lineage: Bacteria > Pseudomonadati > Bacteroidota > Sphingobacteriia > Sphingobacteriales > Sphingobacteriaceae > Mucilaginibacter > Mucilaginibacter sp. RCC_168. The sequence continues at coordinate 23,060 of NZ_JBFUPN010000039.1, read as the reverse complement.
TTCGCTGTAGCGGTGAATAAGGAATGTAAAACGAAGCTGGCTCAAACTGGTAATTAGGCTAATCAATAACAAACTTTTGCCTAAGCAATGCCATATCCTGCCCCACTTTTAAATCTAAAATCTTTGCATAGTGCTGGGTAGTTTTGATATTGGTGTGGCCCAACATCTTTGATACGCTTTCGATGGGTACGCCATTAGACAGCGTTACGGTTGTGGCGAATGTATGCCGGGCAATGTGAAAGGTGAGTATTTTATTGATGCCGCAAACGTCTGCAATCTCTTTCAGGTAGGCATTCATTTTTTGATTGGTAGATACTGGCAGGGCTCTATCTGTATTACAGCAAAGGGGATGTTCTGCGTACCTTTTTAACAAACTCAATGCCGATGGCAGTAAAGGAATACGGCTTGGCGTGTCTGTTTTTTTTCGCTTGGTATATATCCACATTTCCCCGTCGAGGCCTTTTACAATTTCAGCCGGTTTCAATTTTTTCACATCGGCATAGGCCAATCCTGTAAAGCAACAGAAAAGAAAAATATCCCTGATCTGGTTGAGCCGTTCGGTTGGAAATGCTTTATCTGCAATAGCCTGTAATTCTTCCCGGTTTAGAAATATCCTGTCAACCCGTTTAACTTTGGCTTTGTAATTTACAAAAGGGTCTTTATCCAGCCAGCCGCTGGCTAAACAAATGCGGATGATCTTGCCAAAGTTCTTAATGTATTTGATAGCGGAGTTGTTGGCACATTTACGTTCAGACCGCAAGTAAAATTCGTAATTGGTTATAAAGTCATGGTCAATCTGTTTAATGTCTATATCCGAAACTTTATATTGCCATTCTATAAAGCTCCGGGTATGCCTTAAAGACGTTTCGTAACGCTCCAATGTCCCGGCTGCATACTCATCACCAACCAAAGCCGAAACCTTTTTATTGTGGTCTTTAAACAAGCTGATAAGCATCCGGGATTTTTCGCTCTTGCCCAATAGCTTGTTTTTTAAACTTTCGGCTGTAATCATACCACCCGCTTCGGTCAATTGGCCATGCGCTTCGTAAACCTGGGCTTGCAGGTTATCAAGGTAAGCGTTAAAAGATTTGATTTCTTCTTTAGTTCCTTTAAACCGTCCTGCGGTACTGTTCCATAAGGTAGGTTCGCATTCACGGCCCGTACTGGTTTCCGCCCGTTTACCATTAACAGTAATCCGCAAATAAATAGGCACCACGCCATTTTGATGGTTTTTTGGCTTCTTCAAATAAAAAAGCAAGCTGAAGTTAGTTTTCATAATGTTTTGACATTAAAAAGTGAAACAAAATTAAGCTTGCAATCAGGTCTGCACAAGATGTTCAACTTTTGAACAGGTTGACTATCAAAACGATACGCAAATAACGGTGAGTAAGTATTTCCAAAAATTCACTCACCTAATAACGCACCTTTTATATGCGAATTGGTGGTTAAAACGGGGTTTTAGCCCAAAAACAAAAGCCTGCAATCATTTGATTTGCAGGCTTTTAATGTACTTTGTTATTGAAACTGGCGGAGAGGGAGGGTTCAGAATATGCCTCCCTATATATTTGGCTATCAGCGCTTTATTTTAACTTTTTGTCACCACTCTACGAATCACGTGATTGGGCAAATAACTCTAATTGTTAGCACTAATTTAGGTATAATTTATTTAAAAACAAGCTTAAATTAGAACTCCACATTAACCTGAAATAAATAATTTGTTAAAAAACTCGGTCGCCGATAATAAATAGTTATCAATAATTGATTGATATTCTCTACAATATTGTACACGTGGCAAATGATCTTTTTCGGTTGGATTAATTAATAATATTGTAAAGAATATCTATTTTATGATTAACTAAGTATATATTTAAAAACCTAAATACCATATTCATGAAAACCGAATCATTCGACCTTTCTAAGATTAAGGAAACTTCTATTAGCCTTAACCGTACCCGCTACGAGCGGCGACTCGAAATATTACAACATCTCGGACAGGACACGGGTAGAATTTCTTCGGTAGTGGACGGAGCAATAGGCAATATCAAAAACGATCGCCGATCCTTTGTAATATACGGTGAGCCGCAAAGTGGTAAAACGGAGTTAATGATTGCATTGACAGCGCGTTTGCTCGATGAGGGTTATAAGATTATCATAGCGCTAATGAATGATAGCGTCCAGCTGCTCGGTCAAAATTTAGAAAGATTTCAGCGTTCCGGTTTATCTCCTGCACCAAAAAAATTCAGTGAAATATTGACGCCTGAAATAAACCTAGGTAGTCGCGAATGGGTCATTTTTTGTAAGAAAAATTCAAAAGATCTGCAAAAGCTAATTACTAAATTGAAAGGCCAAAAAAACATAGTTGTATTAGATGACGAAGCGGATTTTGCTACTCCGAACTCTAAGGTCAACCGTCAGGAAAGAAGTACGATTAACGACCTAACAGGTGATCTTATCAGCAATCAGGGCATTTATATTGGTGTAACAGCTACACCGGCCAGGTTGGATCTTAATAATACGCACAACAATGTGAACGATGATTGGTTGGATTTTCCGATTCATGCTAAATATACGGGCCAGGACGTTTTCTTTCCTCTTGATATCTCCGATCTGTCCTACCGTCTGACTTTTACACCTGCAAACCAAGAGATGAGCGAGTCCATACAAAAAGCTTTGTTCAGCTTTATGGTGAACGTCGGCTACCTTAACATCAATAATCCTGAAGAAAATTATTCTCTGCTAATTCATACAAGTGGCAAAACTTCTGACCATTCCATCGGTTATCGGCAATTGGTCGGAATTTTTGAGGCGATCAAAGAAGATACAAATACCAATCATTCTAAATATTTGGAGGCGATTTGGAAACTTGCAAAGACAAGGTATCCTGGACATGAGGATCAGGTGACGGCCTATATTGTTGGGAATAGCGAGCGGCATAACCTGGTAGTTATGAACAGTGACAAAGACGTTAACGCAGCCGATAACAGGACTGGCACTTCACCGACTTCCCCCTTTACAGTTGTTATTGGAGGTAATATTGTATCCAGGGGCGTTACTTTCGATAATTTATTGTCTATGCTATTTGCGCGCGACGTGGTTAGCAAATTGCAGCAGGATACTTACATCCAGCGGGCCAGGATGTTCGGCGCTCGCGGTAAGTATTTGCAATACTTTGAACTGATGATACCTGAAGCTTTGTTTCTGGACTGGCAGAAATGTTTTATTTTCCACAGACTGTCATTAGAATCACGAAAACTCGTCAACGAATCTCCAGTATGGCTGGATGATAACCGCGTAACCGCAGTAGCAGCCAACAGTATTGATAAAGCCAGGGTAATTGTTGACAAGGGTGAGATGAGTTTTGCTCTTTTTGACTATCCGAATACCGATCTCGAAAGCATCATCGCCGGGGGCGGTACAGCGATTAATAAAATTAAGCAGATCTCAGACCTTCTCGGCACGGAACGTTTGCCCACGTATTTGATCAATTATATTGAAAGTTTCAGACCAGAGGGTGATAATTCTATAGTAGTCCATAAAACATCTACTATTTCAGGTTACAGGGACAGTGCCGAGGTTGATAGGGCAACTATCACTCGTACGCGTGGATTTATGGGTAACGATCAATTAGAAGTAGATAAGTATCCCGATGCGATCCATCACATTAAGTTATTTGAGAACGGCATGGGTCAAGCAAGGGTGTTTTATAAATATCAGGGACGAATTCGATTTCTAAAAACCAATTAATTATTAATTTGCTAATAAATTTAGCACCAATCGATCTGTTCAATTTAACTATATTTGTATGCGATTCCTATTTTACTAATAATGCAAAGCAATATTCTCTCTATAATAAACGATAAGTTTAATGTACCTGTCAACAATGATTGGTCATTTGCAGGATCGCGATCCATTGATAACCTTACTCATGGTTATCACCGTTACCCGGCGAAGTTCATACCGCAAATTGTAAAAAAACTCATTGAGACGTATACCGTTCCAGCTGATAAGATCGCGGATGTGTTCGCAGGTTGCGGTACCACCCTGGTAGAATCTAAAGTTCACGGCCGAAATTCAGTTGGGGTAGATATTAATCCGGTTGCCCAACTAATAACCCAAGCCAAAATACATGCCCTCCAACCAGAATTGTTGGCCGAAAGAATAACAAATTTCAAGGCAGAGATGACTGGCTATGACTCGGAAATAGTCTATGCGGCTGCACAGCATGCGCGAATAGATTACTGGTTCAGAGAAAAAGAAAAAAATGAGATCGCTTTCTTATACGGCCTCATAAACAATATTGAAGAAGAAGGGTTCAAGAACTTTTTTCTGTGTGCTCTGTCAAACATTTTAAAAAACTGCTCCCGCTGGCTACAACGTGGCACCAAGCCACAGATAGATCCTGAGAAAGTTATAGCCGATCCTTTCAAAGCAATGGAATTACAGCTGCGGAAGATGTATAAAAAGAACACAGATTTTTATACTCAGCTGGAAAAGGACAATAACCTAGGAGTGGAATGCGATATTAGGCTTGCTGATGCACGACAAACCAAGATCAGGGCAAACTCCATAGGGGCTATCATCACCTCGCCGCCGTACGTCACGTCGTATGAGTATGCCGATATCCATCAACTTACAGCATACTGGTATGATTACATTACCGATATAAGCACTTTTAGAAAGAACTTTATAGGGACTTTTTATTCCAACAATAGGGATATGGTCACTAAAAGTACGATTGCCCAAGATATCGTTAATGAATTAAATAAAATTGATACCAGGTTGGCTGGCGAAGTTGCAAACTATTTCAATAACATGTATGAGGTGGCAGCGGAAATGAAACGGATTTTGAAACCTTCAGGTGTTACCTGTCTGGTGGTTGGTAATACCACGATGAAAGATGTCAGAATTAAATCTGCAGAAGCTTTCGCGGAAATGTTAATATTATTGAATTTCGAGATCGTAGAGATCATAAAACGTGAAATCCCTCACAAAATCAATCCGACTATTCGAGACAAAAATTCCGGTAAGTTTACCAAGCTAACTAGTGAAAATAAAAAATTGATCTACCCGGAAGAACTGATTATCATCGCACGCAAATGTCAATAGAAACTTCGGGTAAAAAAATTGATGAGATTCCAGTAGAAATCAGTTACAGGATTATTGAATTATTTTCTGCCGGTTTATACTCAAGCCCTAACAAGGCATTTGAAGAGCTTGTAAGCAATTCTTATGATGCAGGCGCATCTAAAGTTTCTGTACATGTTCCAATTGATAAATCTTTACCCGAATCAGTATTATGGGTGTGTGATAATGGTGAGTCGATGGGAAAAGAAGGACTCAAGCAATTTTGGAAAATCGGCTCCTCAAATAAAAGAGATACAGTGCCTGTAGAGCGATTAGTAATAGGCAAATTCGGCATTGGCAAATTAGCCACTTATATTTTAACTAATAAACTTACCCTGATTTGTAAAGCAAAAGATGGTAACTACTACGCAGTTACAATGAATTATTCTAACATCAATGCAATTTCTGAGAAAACAGGCATTAAGCTAGACGAACGACAATTAACGCTCGACGAAGTTAAAACGGCGTTAAATCCTTATGTTGGCGGAGCAAATAAAAAATTACTTTCATTCGAACTTTGGGGCAAGGATGCAGAGTCAACTTGGACAATGGCAATCATGTCCGACTTGAAGGGAAAGGCGCTACAGATCCAGGAGGGGAGATTAAAATGGATATTAAGCACGGCATTACCGTTGAACCCTGCTTTTAAGCTCAGCTATAACGGCTCAGATATAATTCCAAGCAAAGAAAAAATAGAAATCAAAAAGACGTTTATATTTGGAGTTGATGACGAAGTCGCTAAGAAAAAAGGATATAGTGTAGGAACTTACAGAGGTGAACCTTCTGTGGATATGACAAGCATCCAAAACGTTACAGGTCGAATAGACCTTTATCAAGAATCATTACTAGCGAGTAAGTCTGATAATATATCCAGAAGTCACGGAATATTTTTAATGGTTCGCGGGCGACTAATTAACATTGATGACGCTTTATTACCCGGCATGTCACCATTATTTCACGGTTTGTTCAATAGAATTAGAATTACAGTAAATGCTGATGAACTTGATAGTTATATTACCTCCACCAGGGAAGCCATAAAAGAATCGGAACAACTTGACGAGATCAAGGCATATATCAACAGTAAGTTTAATGAAGTTCGAGCTTTCTATCAAAATGTTATTGAAGAGGAAGAGCGAAAGAATAGAGCTTCTTATAAGATTGCGGCTGCGTCGGCTGGCTTGTCCCGGAGACCTATTTTGGTAGCTGCAAAACGATTTTTTGATGGCTCGATTTCTGACTTGTTATTAACGGAATTCCCCAAAGGCCTAACGACAGAAGAAAAAGCGATTTTTATTACAAAACTGGAAACTGACCTAGTAAGTGAAAAAGGTATTATTCGTGAAACTGCATGGGTTGCTTTAAATCCAGATGACCCCATCGCTAAATTGGAATTAGAAACCGGAATTGCAAAAATCAACCTGCTACACCCTTTCTTTGCCAATTTTGTAGATGAAATTAAGTCTAAACTGCCATTTGAACTGATTGCACTGACTGAAATACTTACTGAATGCTTTTTAATAGAAAATGGCATTAATCAAGATGAAGCATCGGCAATAATGCGAAGAAGGGATGACACGCTAAGAGAGTTAACTTTTAGCGACAAACCAAATGCACCATTTGTAGCCGCTTTATTGCAGACGTCGTTAAGTAATTCCGCAGGCCTTGAAGAAGCTGTAAAACAAGCGTTTGTATCCTTGGGATTTGAAGCTTCAAAAATTGGCGGCCCTGGTAGACCTGATGGAAAAGCGAACGCTTATCTTGGGCCTATTGGATCTCCAGACAGGTATTCATTAACATACGATGCTAAAAGCACAGGAAAAGATAAAATTAAGGCTACTACCGCTCATATATCAGGTGTTGATAGGCATCGAGACGCCTACAACGCAAACTATGCCGTAGTTGTAGCCATAGATTTTGAAGGTGCTGACGATTCCAATTCTGCCGTAAATACTGAAGCGAAGAAACATAAGATCAATTTGATAAGGGCTAGAGATTTAAGCGCGCTGATTATTCTCTCAAGCCCCAAATTAGTTGGATTAAAGGAATTACGAGATTTGTTTGAAAACTGCCACACCGTAGTTGAAACCACCGCCTGGATTAAAAATATAAGAGATAGAGAGGTTAACAGAGGTCCTATAAAAGAGCTCTTAGAAACTGCATGGAATATTATTCTGACGGATAAGGAGCCCGCTAACTTGAACGCATTAAGATATGCAAACGCTGTTTTAAAGAATCATTCGGTAGATGATCTAAAAACCTTGGCCCAAAGTTTGGAGAGATTAATACCGGGTTTTTTAAGTATATCAAATGATGTTATCAGCTTACAAGTTCCTCCCGATAAAATTTTGCAAGCTATAAACCATACGTTTGCTACTGATGTTCCGTCAGAGTTTATAGATGTATACTTAAAAGCTTTTTCTCTATAACTAATTAACAGTTTAGTTTCCATCTGTAAATCCCTGGTGATATCTGATGTTTTGAAATGCTTTTGCAAGCATCTCCATTAATTTTTTAAGTTGTACGAAATTAATAAACATCTCCTCCATGCCTGACGCCCCTCCGTATCTTAATGTCGTGCCATAAGGATCAAAGTCATGAAAGGTTATTATGACATTCTCTAACCACTCTGGTAGATCACTATTAAATTCATTTTTTAAATACGTTTTTAGCTTTTCCAGTAATGTCAATAAATTGTGAGTTTGTTTATGCTTGCCAACGATGGCCTTTATGTATAATTCTACAGCATGGCGGTAGTTAAATATCGCTGGAGCATATAGATCCCTGGGTTCGTCATTTTCGAGAGATGCCTCAATCAGCCTGTCTCCCGCTAATTTATAGGATTTCGCCAACACAAAAGTATCTCCAAATTCCGATATGCCAACGAATAACACACCATGTCTCCAACTCTCGTCGAGATCTTCTGGTAGGTCTATAATGAAAGGTGTGTTTAATAAGAGAAATTCATCGATTTGATCGTCATTATAGTGGTTATTTGAATTTAGCCCATATTTAATATTTTCAAAATCAGGATGGTTTTCCCAATACTGCACAATATGTCCAAACACGCGAATATCATCTAAATTAAACTCCCTGGATGTGCCTCTCGGAGGGTTCGCCGCTTTGCCTAAATATTCGGAAAAATGATAGCACCACTTTTTGATAGTTTCATTACTAGTCTTAAATAACAGGGCGGCCTCTGTAAGAGAGTATTTTAAATTATATTTAAGCATAGAGATATACAAAGCTACATGACTTTCTACTTTATAAATAATTTATAAAATTGCATTTATGCCGGTTTTATCCTACTGGAATTTCTATCAGATTTTATCTGGATTGCTGAGAATTGATAAGCAGCCGAATTCATTTTGATTTAATACAACTTATTTAAAAAGTCCAATGCCAGATGGAGGAAGTTAATAAGCCGCTTGTTTTACCTTTGACCTCAGTGTAATTAAGATTTATAGCATAGTCTGTACCATGAACTATTCAGCCAGTATTTCTGTGGCTCTGTTTCCGTAATAATAAATATGATTATACATTAAAATAACGCCATAGACCATAGTGTAGGCACATTTGCTTATTAAAATCGATTTCTACCCTATCATGCCTATGCTTCCAAGTATGGCGTTGCTGACCTCGTTCGAAGTAATAATTTCCGATGATGCTAAAATCAAACAAAGCTTTCAGTGCGTCATCAAGCGACATGGATGTTAATATTTTCTCCTTATCTTCAAAACGCTTGATTTGGTCGTATTTAAAGTCAAATCTTCCGAAACGGATCATTAATAAAATCACCTCTTTAATTTGCGTATCTGAAAGGTGTCCGTTCATTTCATTTTCTATTTCCTTCAAGAAATATTCTGAGTATCTCAATTGCACATCAAGAAACATTTCGGCAGTAAAGCAGGAAGCATCACCGTATCTGTCAGTAATTAGACCCAAATATGTGATAACATCTCTTGGGCGAAACAATGTCCTTCCCAAAAGAAATTTATCGAGAGGTATTTTTCTATGTGATTGTTTAATGAAGTCCGGAAAAAAAAGCCGGATAATCTCACCTTTTGATTTTTCCTTCAAACTTGGTAATGAGGCTTTAATTTTTTGAATGATTAGATCGAATAATGGTGATGTATATTTAGCTGCGTCCCCCCAATCAATTCTTACTGCATTTGAGTTTTCCCTCTTATTTAAATCTGTATCATTTAACAATGAAAATATATCACTCCTTAATAGAACGGTGACTTTTGCTTTGATCTTATTTCGCACGCAATTTTTATTAAAATTGTCCACTGCTTTGATAAGGCTAATGACAGAGTTTTTATACAATGTAGAATTTGTAAACCGATCATCAATTTTATCCAGAATCAGGTTGTACGAAAATTCAGGCTTTGATTTAACAACCTCGGTTACGATTGATTCTAGAATTGGGATAAAGGAAATATAGCTGTCCTGAATCTGGTCTTTATTGTCATCGGTTATGATATCTCCAATCCAGTCAGAGTTATCATTAACCGTTTTTAATTTTTCGATGTCCTTCTCCGCATTTTGAGTCAGAATGAGTTTTTGATAATTTTTGGCAATAAATTTTTTAAGCCGCAAGCAGTTTTCGTCATCTTTTAGACTTATGTTGCTAATTATTATTTTAGAAAGCTCGATTAAAATTACATAAGTCCAAATTGGTATATATTCATTTGGAGGAGTATCCTCAGCACTTAATTCTCTTAATGTGTGCATCCTGAACTCGTTGAAGGAAACAATATTGCTAATGCTGTTAGGTGCGTTATTCAGTTTGTAGTTCAGATACTCTCCAAGCAAAGTCTTACCTGCGCCCTTTTTGCCAAGGATTAAATAGCGCAATGGCTGTAGCGCTTTTTCAACCATATTATCATAGTCATAATAATAGTTCTTAAATTCATCTTGTTTGCCTAATAAATTCAAAGCTTCATCTTCTCCATCGGCTGTGCCAAAATAGATCTCTCCAATTTTATATTCTGCGGTTTTCATATGATTATATCTTGTAGAAGTTATTGTTGAATTCGTTTAAAAAAAGGTAAGGTAATTTTATATACGCGCTATCGCATAGTATCTCTGGTATTGTGCTTAAGCCGTGCATCGGGTCTTCAAGGATATAACGCCAGAGAGCAGGCTTGTAACGCGCAAGTGAACCTAACAAGAAAAAAGAAAGGTAATACAAAATAAAATCACTAGTTATTAAAGGATTGTTTTTATCCGCAGTTAAATATTGCGTTGCCGTTGTGTCTCTTTTAGTTAGCGGGGTAATATCTGTATATTGTGATCTGGGAATATTGAAAAAATAATAATTGTTGCTTTCTGCTACTGTAGCTCTTGCCGTAAAAGAAAAGTTCCTTTCTAATTCATCAATTGTATTTAATTCTTTTGATATCCGGCATGTAATGATCTCTCCACTCAAAACCGCTTCACCCATATATACAAAAGACTCCTTTTTAAGTACAAGTTTTGTTTCCTTCCAAATTTCGGGTATATTTTGGAAGATAGATAAAAGGTTAATTTCTTTTAGCGTGGGATAGCTACCTGCATAATTGACCTGTTGTTTGAAATCCTTTGTCGTGTCGGTTGACCCCTCATGTTTAATGGGAAGGGTGAAGCCTTCATGTAGATTCATCCGAATTATTTCCGCGAAAGTTCCGCTATCTTGAATCTCTGCCGATATCTCTAAAATTTCATTTCTGCTTATCGTTGAATTTGCTACTGAATTTAATTTGTCGGGATATTTGTCTTTTAATCCATGAGCCCCTCGCATGCTATTTAGACTTTTATCACGGTCTCTCACAATAACAAGTGCAGCCGCAAGACTAATTAATCCGTAATATATCAGCGTTGGTTTTATCACTAGTGTTGCGGATTTTGAAGACAAAAAGTACTCTTTAGCTTGTTTAATGCAATATTGAATATCCTTTGCTTTTTGTGAAGCAAATTCATCAGTCATGGCAAGATTAGCGCTCCTGGCCTCTTTTTTTAATTTTTCCTTAATCAGTCTAAAATCTGTAAGCATTGAAATTTCCCGCCAGATTTGCTTTTCAAGTGTATTATAATGTAATACGGAGCTTGCCGTTTCAATAGGTTGGATCATGAAGTGATAAGAATAGATGTTAAAGATATATAGATTAGTTATAAAATAATACAATTCAATATTTTTCTGCTGTCTTTACGATACATTGCCTCGATAAGCTAGGGAAGAGGATTTTCCAAAAGGTGTTTTAGGCTCATCGATAAAAATATATAGAAAACCACATTATTCATTAGTTAGCGCTATCGCAATTTTTCCTGTGCATTGCGGATAGTGGACACAGCCATAAAATTCGCTGTATGGCCCTGTACGTTTAACCATTTGTCCGCCACATTCTGGACACTTGATTGCAGCCTGTTCTGTTAAATTATTTTCCGTTTGCAATTCTGCGATAGATTTACTCGGCTGATGCTCGTTATAGATCAGGTAATTCCTGTACCGCGCCCTCGTTATTGCCACATAAAAAACCCGGCGTTCTTCTGCATTATCAAAACCGTCACCCTCCTGAAGCAAGTAATTAAGCATTGGATCATCGGCCATTTCTGAAGGAAACCCGAGTATACCCGAGTCGATATCCAATAGAATCGTGTAATCACAAGTCATGCCCTTTACAGCGTGAGCGGTAAAAAATTTAATTTGAAGACCTGGATACTGATTATTTAAGTAGCGGATATCACTCGGTGCATTCACCTTATAACGGCCTATTAAAAACACAGACGCCCCCGGCCTTTCACCGTTGATCTTGCCCAATATTTCTGATATGTGCTGTGTCCTGAACCGAAAATAGTGATCCCTTCCACTGCCAGGCGCGATTTTAATAAATTCAAAGCTGACATGCCCTTCGGTTGCCGGCTGATTTGCAATCAGCTCTTTTAGGATCTGCTGTGGATTTTTCTGGACGAACGTGCTACTCAGTTTAAGAATTTGTTCGTTGAAGCGATAGGTCTTTAAAATAGCTGTTTGGCTAGTGACTGGAGATTATGATGAATGAGACCACACCGTTTCGGCGCAAGCCTTGTCGCTGTGCCAGGCCACCGAGTCATTGCCGTCACGATAATAGTTCAGCAGCACGCTATTGAACTTTATGCCTGCCAAATCTTCGGCCTTTTCGCGAATGGAATTTAGCTCCTGAGTCCAGGGCAATGCGCCCGTAATGCGTTCGGTTTCGCCATACCAGCAGGTTAGTCGCGGCGTGAGATATTCCTTATCCCATAATTTTTGAGTCGTTTGCTTCCAGGGCGTTTCTTGAATAAATTTTATCAATAGCCTATCACTGGCGGCCGCATCAAACAGGTCTGTTCGGTACTCCAGCAATTCTTGCGGCAAATCTCTACTTTGTCCCGCTTCGGAAAAAAAACTCAGCTGTTCCATTATCCTCCTTTAACGTATTCAATAATTTGTCCATTTCTTTTTGATGTCCAGTGATTTTACCGGCCAGCTCTTCCTGCTCGTCCACCGTAAGTACGTCTCCATCATAGACCCAGTTATCCGAAGCATCGAACAATAACCGCCCTAACTCTTTTTCAGCCAGCGGATTATATAGTTCATAGCCTTCCCCTTTATCCGGTAGTATCTGCACCCATTTTCCACTGCTGACCTTCACCGATTTAGGCAGGTCATCGAATAATTTATTTCTCATAAAAACAAAAGTGGAGAAAAAAATGTAAAAAAGAATGAGAAAATGCTAAAAATATTAGCATAACTTTATAGTCCCAAATTTACTGACATGGTACCATTCAATTTTCAACTCGACATCAGCGGAAAACTGACGACGCTTTCAGCCGAACAACTTGATCGGCTAGCCGATGACACCGGATACATGCGCTATCAGATTAGGAGCTTTAACCACAGTTCGGTCATTTTCGTGAAAATCGAAGATGAGTCCCTAACGCCGGAGGATGTAGCAGGCTTCAGCGAAGAAGATGTTTTCACGGTTAATGAAACCAAAGCTATCGCGACCGCTATCCGTGAATACAACAGCAGCCGCAAATTGAATTTTGACCAAATGCATTTTGACTTTTAAACTCTAAGACCATGAGCGCGACTAAACAAGAACTAATCGACAAATTGCGCCAGGACCTTTTAGGCTGGGAAGGCTTCCGACCCACAGCACCGGAGGAACGCCAAACCTTTGGATTGGGGCCTATCGAAAACGCATTTCCTAACCAGGCGTTTCCTACTGGCGTATTACATGAATTTATCAGTACAAGGCCTGAATTCACTGCAGCCATCGGCGGCTTTATTGCAGGCATCATGCAGACCCTGCTGGAAAAAGGCGGTGTCTGCGTCTGGGTCAGTTATACGCGCAGGATCTATCCACCGGCCCTCAAACGTTTTGGCATCAACCCAGACAGAATAATTTTTATCGATGTGGTGCGCGAAAAGGATGTACTCTGGGTGACCGAAGAAGCGCTTAAATGTAATGGGATTGCAGCAGTCATCTGTGAAACCCGGCTGCTCACCTTTATGGAATCACGCCGTCTCCAGTTGGCGATCGAACAAAGCCAAGTCACCGGCTTTATTCTGCGCAAAGACGTAAAAGCGTTAAATACTACCGCCTGTACCGCCCGCTGGACGGTGAAACCTCTACGCAGTAAACTGCGGCCTGGTATGCCCGGTGTCGGTCATCCTCGCTGGCAGGTAGATCTGCTCAAAGTGAAGAACGGACAACCCGGGTCCTGGACGCTGGAATGGAAAAACAACGCTTTCCTTCACCCGCAAAAAGAACAGATTCAACAACCCGATGCCGGCCGTCGCTATGCTTAAGCGTTTTGTATCCATATGGTTTAAATATTTACTGACCGACCGGGAAGCTAAACGTATGAAATCGCTGAGAGAACTCCCCGTTGCCATTACTGTACCCGACCATGGCCGTATGTTGGTCATGACCATGAACATCCATGCCGAAAATTGCGGTATTAAGGCCGGCATTACCGCCGCCGACGCCCGGGTGATGGCACCGGGAATACAACTTCTGGAAACGAAGCCCGGTCGAAATATCAAACTCCTGAAAGGACTAGCCGAATGGTGCCTGCGCTATACACCACTGGTCATGGTGGATCCACCCGACGGTTTGCTACTCGACGTAACCGGCTGCACGCATTTGAAAGGTGGCGAGATCGAATTCCTCAAAGATATGGTCAGCCGCTTGCGCGTGTTGGGTTATACCATTCGCCCCGGTATGGCCGATACCATCGGGTGCGCCTGGGCGGTAGCCCGCTGCGCTGAGAGCGGACTCATTGTGCCGCCCGGTGGTCAGCGTAACGCGCTGATGCCCTTGCCGCCTGCCTCGTTACGGCTAGGTGTGGAGTTGGTGATCAAGCTGCGGGAGCTCGGTTTTTACCAGGTGGGCAGTTTTATTCATATGCCAAAATCGGTGCTCAAACGCCGCTTTGGTAGTAATATGGTGCTGCGGCTTTACCAGGCGCTGGGACAGGAAGCCGAATTCTTGTTACCGCTTAAAGAGTCGGTACCCTATAGTGAACGGCTCACTCTGCTCGAACCGATAACAACCCGCGAAGTGATCGAAACGACCGTACGTGCGCTGATCGATACCTTGTGTAAACGATTGTATGGTGAAGGCCTCGGCCTGCGCAGTGCTGTACTGACCTACTGGCGAATCGATGGGAAATCAGGACAGCTGAGCATTGGCACCAACCATCCCAGCCAGCGCACGGATCATATCTTTAAACTCTTCGAGCTGCAATTCGACCAGATCGCCCCGGGTCTGGGTATAGAAGTGTTTTTATTGGAGGCAACCAAAACAGAGCCTGCCAGCGATAAACAGAACCTGCTGTGGAACGGCAAGCCGGCGGCGGACGGCGAAGAGGTCGCCGAGTTATTGGATAATGTCGGCGCACGTGTAGGCAAAGACCACATTCACCGCTACCTGCCACAAGAGCATCACTGGCCGGAACGTGCAGCCGTTAATACTACTGATCTGGCGCAAACATCCGAAAACGAGTGGCCCGAGGACAAGATCCGTCCGGTACAATTGCTGGAACCACCCGAGCCAATCGAGGCGATGGCATTGACACCTGATTACGCGCCCCGCCAATTCGTTTATCGAAACCAGCGGCATATTATTGTGAACGCTGACGGACCGGAGCGCATTAGCCATGAATGGTGGATCGAAGACGGCGGTTATCGCGACTATTATGTGGCGGAAGACGAAGAAGGTATGCGCTACTGGTTGTTCGGCACGCCGAATGACATTCCTGAACAAACCCGGCGCTGGTTCATACACGGTTATTTCCCATGAGTTACGCGGAGCTGCAGGTCACGAGCAATTTCAGCTTCCGGCTCGGCGGCAGCCATCCGGAGGAACTCGTCGATCAGGCGGCTGACCTGGGCTACACGGCTATCGCGATCACTGACCGTAATACTTTTGCCGGGGTCGTGCGTGCCTACGTTGTGGCCAAAGATCGCGGCATTAAATTTATTCCGGCCGTACGGCTTGACTTACTGGACGGGCCAAGCCTGCTGGCTTATCCTGCTGACCAAGCCGCTTATTCCCGCCTGTCAGGACTGCTGACCTTGGGCAACCTGCGGGCTGAAAAAGAAAAATGCTACCTCTATAAACAAGATCTTTATCAGTATAGCCAAGGCAGCATCTTCGTCATCATCCCGCCAGCCAGTATAACGGCTGATTTTGAGCTGCCTGCAAAATTTAAAAAAGAAGCCGCCGAGTACCAGCAAAATATCAAGAACCTGTACATCGCTGCCAGCCGAACATTTGCGGACGGTGACGCCAAGCGGCTGTTCCTGCTCTCCGAACTGGGCATTCCTATGATGGCCACCAATGACGTACATTACCACGACCCCTCCCGCAGGGAGTTGCAGGATGTCTTAACCTGCGTCCGGCATAAGCGCACGATCTTTAACGCCGGTTTCCTGCTGCATCAAAACGCTGAACGCTACCTGAAGGAAGCCAAAGAAATGGAGCGGCTGTTCCACGCGTACCCCGAAGCCATCGCCAACACCCAAAAGATTTCGCAGGCTTGCAACTTCGATCTGAAGAGTTTGCGGTACGAATACCCGGATGAACTTGTGCCGGATGGCATGACCGCCGATGAATACCTGGCCGAAGTGACGTTCAAAGGCGCGCATGAATTCTTTGGGGAAAAGCTGGCACCTAAACTCGAAAAGCAACTTCATTTCGAGTTGGATTTTGTTAAAAGACGCGGCCATGCCAAATACTTCCTAACTGTTCACGATTACGTCGCCTGGGCTCGTTCACAAAAGATCCTTTGCCAGGGCCGCGGCTCAGCAGCTAATTCGGCCATGTGCTACTGCTTGGGCATTACCCCGGTGAATCCCATGAAGTACCGCCTGCTTTTCTCGCGCTTTATGTCCGACGACCGCCCGGAACCACCCGATATAGATGTGGATTTCGAGCACGAACGCCGTGAAGAAGTGATGCAGTATGTATTCAGCCGCTTCGGCCGTGACCGTGCGGCGATTTTGCCAACCGTAACGGTATTACAAAGTAAGGGTGCGATCCAGGACGTTGGCCGGGCTATGGGTCTGCAGGTCGATACCGTTAAAAAGTTATCAAAGGCTTTTGGAGAATTGGCGGATGATCATATCGACGAAGAAGCGATCACCAAACTGGGACTGAACCCAAAAGAAAGACACCTGCGCAAGGTCATCCAATTGACCAGCGAGCTCATAGGTTTCCCGCGGCAACTCGGACAGCACACCGGGGGTTTTGTTATAACGCAAGGTAAGTTGAGCGACCTCTGCCCGGTTTTTCGCGCGCGGATGATCAACCGCACCAACATCGAATGGAATAAGGACGATATCGACGCGTTGGGTTTTATGAAGGTAGACCTCCTTTCGCTCGGTATGCTGACGGCCATCCGCAAAGCTTTCGACCTGGCTAAAAAGCACCACAGCCTTGATCTGACCTTGGCCAATATTCCGCAGGACGACCCCAAGGTTTTTGAAATGGTTACGGCTGCCGATACCGCCGGCACCTTTCAGGTGGAAAGCCGTGCGCAGATGGTTATGGCGCCACAACTCCGCCCCAAGAATTTTTATGATTTGGCCATACAGGTTGCGCTCGTGCGGCCCGGCCCGATACAGGGCGATATGGTGCATCCCTATATCCGGCGAAGGCAAGGACTGGAACCGGTAACTTATGAATCCGATGAGATCAAAGCCATACTGGAACGCACACTCGGCATCCCGCTGTTTCAGGAACAAGCAATGGAACTGGCCATCGTGGCGGCAGGTTTTACACCAACCGAGGCCGACCTGCTCCGCCGCAGTATGGCGACCTTTAAATTCAATGGACTGGTCACCAAATTTGAGCACAAGCTGATCAACGGCATGCTGGCCAAAGGCTACTCCGAGGATTTTGCACGACGTATCTTCAAACAATTAGAGGGTTTTGGGAGCTATGGCTTCCCCGAAAGCCATGCCATCAGCTTTGCGCACCTGGTCTACGTTTCCTGCTGGATCAAATGTTATTATCCCGACGTCTTTGCCGCCGCCATCCTCAACAGCCAGCCGATGGGCTTTTACCAGCCCGCCCAACTCGTCAGCGATGCTCATAAGCACGGCGTTTCCCTTCGGCATATCGATATCAACCATTCGCAATGGGACTACACATTGGAAGAAACCAAAGGCAAGTTCTGCGCCCTGCGGCTAGGCTTCCGCCAGGTCAAAGGGCTAAAAGAAGAAGATATCCACTTCTTGACGGCAGCTCGGACAAAACCTCTTACCCGCATGGAGCAACTCGCCGAAGCCGGTGTATCGCAGGCAGGCATCGTCCTGCTCGCAAAAGCCGATGCATTTCGCTCCATCGGTCTTGACCGCAGGCAGGCTTTATGGGAAGCCGAAGCGTTAAAAGACCGGCCTATCGGATTATTCGCGGGACAGGCATCAAACAGCTCCTTTGAGCAGCAATTACAGTTACCTTTTATGCAATTGTCGGAACATGTCCTTCAGGATTATGCGACAACGGGTTTATCAATAAAGGCGCACCCACTTAGCTTTCTGCGGCCGCAGTTAAACAAACTCCGTGCGCTGACGGTCAAACAGGTCAAAGCCGTGCCGAACGGAACTTACGTCCGCCTGGCCGGTATCATGCTGTTCTGCCAGCGACCGGGCACAGCCAAAGGCGTATGTTTTATTACATTGGAAGATGAAGAAGATACCTGCAATCTGGTAGTCTTTAAACAAAACTTTAAGAAATTCACCAAGGAAATTTTATACTCCGACGTACTCTGCGTCGAAGGCCGCGTGCAGCAGGAAGGTGGCAGCACGCACCTGATTGTTGCCAGATGCTACGATTATTCGCGCCTCACCCGGCATCTCACACAGGACAAAGCCGCGGAAACCCGTCAGCTCAAAAATTCCAGTGCTGCCAAAAAAGTCGACCCGTATGCCGATGCTTATTTCGAAAATGTGCTAAACACCGAGGATCTGAAAAAGCCCTTTCCTAAAAGCCGGAATTTTAAATAGGTTGAGGAATTCCTACATTTACGGGATGACCGCAGACGAGCAAATTACATGATTATTTGGACAGTGTCGATGTGGATCCCGGCGATCCGTCTATGCAGGATATCGTGATCAATTCCTTTTACAACCAATGTGAGTTGGATAATGACGATGAGTGGGAAGAAAAGATAGCCTTTGCTACCATACACTTTGATGTCTTCTCCAGTTATATCCAGGAGGTTTGGCTGAGTGAGGATAAGGAAAGCGGGGAGTTTTCGATTCCTACAGACGATGATTTTAATATCGCGGAAATCAATACCGAAAACCTGACCGTGATTGATCTGGCTAAGGAAGCTACCACCAGTGAGCTCTATAAAAACCTGCCAGTCGCATTAACAAACGATCATGTCGTACGTTTAGCCGTCATGACCGAACCTTATTTCTGGCATTTGCACCCTGATTCCGATGAATGCTTTTTAGTGATCGAAGGCATCCTGATCATTGAATTGGAGAATGAAACCTTTGAGCTGCGGCCGAACCAACTATTCACTATTCCGCGGAATGTGATGCACCGCACCCGGCCCAAAGTCGACAGGGTGGTAAATCTCACTTTTGAAAGCGGCTATACAACAACCGTCAAGGTGGACAGATACTAAAACAGCGTTAAGTTGCCCGGACGCCCAGCCAACACCGTTTCTTCTGTCAGTGTACCTTTCACGGCTTCCGGTTCCGGCTCGAACGGCGTCACCGGCCAGTGATCGAATTCCAGTTCCTCGCGATACAGAAAGGTCATATCTATCGGCGCCAGCTCTTGAAAGTCGCGCGGCGTCGCTTCCTTCGCAGTCCGGTAATCCGGGTCAATCGTACAAAACTCCAGTAGACGCGACGGTATCTGCGTCCTGGCAATAATACTCAGGCGTTCTTTTTCCCGTTTTTCCAGCAGCCATTCATAAGCCAGGTCTTCCGTTAAGATGGTCGGCATGCGCAGCTTGGAATTATGAATCTGGCTCATCAGCGCATTCGCCGAGGTAATGCCGATCGCCACGGTATTGACGAATTGGCTTGTTTCCGGGTCGAGCCATTCATTATATAAACCGGGCATAAAGAAATATTCCTGACCTTTTACAGTGACGAGATATGGGTATTTTATCGTCTCTTTCAGTTCCTGGCCCTTCTTGCCGATCTTGGGTACGTGACGGCTTTCCACGATGCCGGTCGACAGCACAAGGCAGCGACGATTCTTAGCCGCCGAGGCCCACATGGACGGTTTGCCGTCTTCTTTCGCGAAAAGATTTTCAGACTTAAAATTCAGGGTCGTGTATTTGGCTCGGAAAATATTGGCTTCGGCGCGGGTTTTGATATACCCTGGCACATAGCCCCATTCGGCCTGTACGATCTCGAAGTCCTTTCCATCTTCGGTGGGCACCAATATCGCGCAGGGCGCATAATTGAACCCGTTATGTACACCTACATTGAGGAAGTTATACTTGCTGACCGCTTTTTCCAGCGACTTCAACTTAATAAATTCCGCGCGGGTTACCTTCTGTCCGTTATAATAACACATATGTTTATGTTTTATTTTTCTTGTTTTTGAAATACCACGCAATTAAAGGGCCAACCTTTTCCGCGTCTGCCTGACGTCCCTGCGGTACAGAGGTCCAGAATCGGCCTTTCGGACCCTCAGTCACTGTAAGGATCAGAGGCTTTCCTTGCAGGGGTAGGTCCACATAAAAGACTCGCTGTTCACCAATATAGTGTTCGCTGACACGCACCGCCTTATCCTCCACTATAATCTCGAATACCGGGTTATTATCAAACATCTGTTAAAGTTAGGTAAAACGCCGGGCTGCGTCAAGTAGCCGCTTTTTTCTTTATTTTAGGGCGTGGAATATCAAATCGGACAAAGCTATACGGTTACCTGCACGGAGATTCGCCTCAAAGAGGATGGGCGAGCTTATGCTATCCCAGTTTTTGCGCAGCCACACACGGATGTTCAGTTTAATTTTCCGCACGAACATTATCATATCGACGGACGCTTTGCAATGCACCCGCGAATGCGCCACCGGCTTCAGATAGCAAATGGCTATACCCGGAGCATTATATTGCCGTCCGGTTCGGAGATGTACGATTTTATAGGCCTAACCGCGCTTGAACTGGTTTGCGAGCGGCAGCAATCCGGCTTATCATTTGCCGGGCACAATGCCGATCTCTCGACTTATGAAAAATGGTACCAGGGGTATCTGGGCCAAAGCTGTAAAGGCAGAAGATGCCCGCACCTCGGCACCGACATGCTGGAGTATGACGGCAAGTTGATTTGCCCGATGCATCACTTAACAGCCGATCCCGTCAAACATCAAATCATTGAAAGAATATAATACGCACTTATGAAACTATTTATTGCGAACGTACCGCACAAGCTTTCGGAAACGGAGCTGAAAGAGCTGCTGAACCAATTCGGACAGGTTGACTCGGTGATGCTGAAAACTGATGAAGAAGGAAAAAGAAAAGGCTGGGGGTTTGTAGAGATGCCGGCCAGTGAACAAGCAAAGACCGCGATTGCAGCCCTGAACGGGAAGGAGATATACGGGCGCAAAATTGCGCTGTCAGAATCGGAAGAAAGAGGAAAATCTAGTAGCGGAAATATTCAACGGCAACGGCGAGAGTACCGCCGCAATGACCAGGCTTATGGTGGCGACATCGACGGGAATAAATGGTAATGATTCAGCCTATTTTTTGACAAGCTCTATATCAGCTGGTTCGACCCGCAACGCTTCAGCTACGGCTTGTTGTCTTGCTTTCATATCCATTTGAGGGAGCGTGCGGCAGATCTCCACCCAATTGTGACGTGATAAACCATAAGTGACGTAATCGTCACAAATCTCGTTGTGATCAGGATAATCAAACCAGGTCGTGATCCGCTTATAGTAAACTTTCTGCATGCGTACGAATTTAAAAATTCAAACCAAAGGAATACAAGTACTGTTTGGAAATAGCTTTTTGTGAATAAATCCAGGTAAAAAAAATTATTCCTCTCGCGGGCAGCGGCCGTATCGTTTTCAGCTTTCATGCTCCCATACTGATAACGTAAATAGTACCGGAATTGTAAAGCTTTTGGACCAGGCAATATGGGGCACTCGACTAAATTAGACGGCAAACATGTTTGTAACCTCATCCCAAACTAATGCGTACACATCTGCCCCGGTATTAAGTAATGCTATCTTTTTACTTTTAAAGGTCGTTTTTAATAAACTATCTCGAATGCTTGAGAGATTAATATCTACGTTTAACAGTACAGCATTAAGGCTGGCATTTAAAAGAGCAATACCGGCACCAATATCACTCACGACATCTTTTTTTATAAATGGCAAAAGGCGTTTGGTCAATTTCATGCTTTTAACAATCTCGGCCGCGGCTTTTAATGGTGATTCAGTTGCCATCTTTGCGGCTGCTTGAATAGCTTCATTTCGAACTTGCTTTTCTTCATCGTTATGCTTGGGTAGTTTTAGGGCGAACATATATTGATTGAAAACTTCAATGTCTTTGTCTGCAAATCCTAATAGCGATTCTGAAGCGCTTTTAGTTTCTAAGATTAAATTCTCAAGATCCATCGAAGAATTATTTTTCTTTGAGATTTCAGCGGCCATTATAACTAGTGATAAACCAAGCGCCGCTGAGACTACGCTTACCGAACCCCCGCCTGGTGTGGGGGAATCACTCGCTACGTCATTTATCAGCTTAGACAACGAGTTATTTAAAAGAGAGTTCATTTTATCCATTTCGTCTGTTTTGCAATTTTACCGCCTTAATCAGATTCTTAAATATTAAGGTACTGGTCACTATTCCCACACCGCCTGGAACAGGAGTATAAGCTTTAACTTTATCGTAAGCCGCAGGAGAAACATCGCCGACGATTTTACCGTTTAAGAAGTTAATACCTGCGTCAATAACGATTTGGTTTTCCGGTAAATGTGTTTCGTCGATTCCGTATGGGCTTCCAATAGCGACAAATACGATATCACAATCCTTAAGTTGACTGCTTAAATTCAATGTTTTCGTATGGCAAACCACTACGGTTGCACCACGATTGATCAACATATTTAGAAGAGGACGTCCGACCGTACGTCCACGTCCGACTACCGCAACTTTTTTCCCGATAAGTTCGATATCCTGCTCTGCTAAGGCGATGCATGCCTGAGGAGTCGCTGGCAATATTGCGTCATTTTCATTTCCCATAGCAATCATTCCAAGATTGAAAGCACTCAATCCATCAATGTCTTTCAAGGGATCTATCGAATTTAACGC
The DNA here is from genome assembly GCF_041355315.1 of Mucilaginibacter sp. RCC_168. Classification (NCBI taxonomy): domain Bacteria; kingdom Pseudomonadati; phylum Bacteroidota; class Sphingobacteriia; order Sphingobacteriales; family Sphingobacteriaceae; genus Mucilaginibacter; species Mucilaginibacter sp. RCC_168. The sequence goes on along the minus strand of NZ_JBFUPN010000039.1, from coordinate 139 downwards.
TAAATCTGAAGTTATATACCTGTTTAGGGGGAATTCTAAAAGAATGCCGTGGTTGTCCTTATCTGGGTATTCTGCGGAGGGTGACCATGCTATTCCGTGGCAAACGGAGCATGTATTTGGCTGGCGGACGAGTACAGCA
>NZ_JBFUPN010000038.1:0-42560 GCF_041355315.1 Mucilaginibacter sp. RCC_168 | reverse complement strand
GTTTTAGTTTTCACTTTTGTTAACTTTAAGTTACTGTGAAACTTCTATCCGAAGCTTGTTTTTCAAACATACTAACTTTATATTGTACAGAGCAAACATGTATAGTTGACCTGCCTGTGTAGAGATTGCTTCGTACCTCGCAATGACGCGTATATTTTTATTAGGCCCCTCTTTCGGAGAGGATTTGGGTTTATTTACCGCTCCATTTTTGTTGTAAAAGCTTCATAAAATATCCCCCAACCACACTGCGTGCCTGAAAGCCTACCTGTTTACCGTTGGTAGTTTCGTACCAGTCGCTCATGGGTACACGGGTTGGTGTTTCGGTTGCGTATTTATATACCGGATTGGCCAGCGCCTCAAAATCGGTCCTGTTTTTAGCCAAAGTAGCCGTCCAGATGATCCAGTCGCTCTTGGTATAGGTTTTACGGCTATCCAGCGGCAATCCGTATTGATTTTGTTTAGTCAGATAGAATTTCACCTCACGGTCATAAACCGATTGCGGGAACAGGTTTAGGCCAAGGATCTTGTCCCAAACAATATTATATTTCTGGCTCCAGGTTTCTTTTTTATCAAATACCAGGGAGTAATGATCGCCGGCATCAGCCATTTTCATCCATTTGCTTACCATATCTTTAGCCATGGCCCTATATTTTGTGGCTACATCTTTTTGACCAAGCAACTCAGCCAGACGGGCATAACAACCTATACCTACAATAGCTTTGGCCGATAAATTGGCGTTGCGTGCCAGGTGACCGGCAAAATCATCGGTACATAACTGATTAGCAGGATCCAAGCCTTCCTTAGCTAAGTAGTTTGTCCAGGTGGTTAATATTTTCCAGTGTTTTTTGGCATAAGCAGGGTTATTGCCGTTAGCCTTTACTACAGCTAAAGTTAATGCCAGCATATTACCAGACTCTTCTACAGGCATGCCCTCGCCATAAGTTTGACCATTGGCTAATGGATAAGTACCCAGATCATGTGCAGCAAAATCATGCGCGAATTTACCGCTTTCGCTAAAATAGAAGATCCCATTCATCATACCTTCCATCAGCTTAGAATTGTAAAGCAAAAATAACGGCGCCGAGGGATAAGTAATATCAACAGTATTGATAGAACCATTACTGAAATTCTCTTTGGACAGGAACAAGATCTCACCCTGCGGGCTTTTTACCAATACATGAGCCGCAATACTTTGCCGGTAAGCCAATACACACAATTTAGCATAATTGGCACCACCAGCATTCTGAGCATCTTTATACATGGAGATATTAAACGTGGCGCATTTTTGCAGTACTGCAGGATACTCCGCGGCGGCTTTTGCCAATACTTGCTCTATAGTTTTGGTTTGGGCGTTTTGCCACCATGGTTTTAAATTGGTATGGAAGTATTGTACGGGCGTGATATCATCATAGCCTAACTCTATAAATTTAGCCACAGCTGTTTTACCCACTTTACCAAAAGGTATCACGGTATTTAAAACCAGGTTGCTTCCCTCCTTTGCGGTTGATTTGCTGTCGCCGCTAAAAAATGAATCGACAGATTGCTTACTTGTGCTCACGTATTGTTGTGCGTTGGCTGATTTTGGTGCCGCTACATACATATATCCCCAATCGATACGCAGGTCATCACCTTTCTTTTGCAGTATAGGCTGTTCTATAGTGCCCGCTTTTAGAATAGATAACGTACTTGATGAGTATTGCTGTGTGGTTACCGGTTGCTGTGGTGTATTACGCGCTATATCTGTCGATGCACCGAAGTAAATCTTTACATCATGCGCTGCACCATCATTTGATTTCACTTTATAGCTGATGTAGGATACCGGGCGTGATAAAAGATTCAGGTCACTCATCAATAATGGCGAAGTGAAAGTTAATTGCAGGTCGGCTTTGCCGCATTTAAAGTTATAAATGGTTTGGGTAGCATTCAAGATTACACTGGTTTGTTTAGCCAGTTCAAGAGCGGCGTGCCCTTTTGGTTTTAGTTCATCGGCCAAACCTGCATCCAGCCAGGCACCGCCACCGGTGTTGGTACAATGCAATGCCAGCATATTCTCACCTTTTTTCAGAGAGCTTACAGCGGCATCACTCAATGTAAAATATTGCAGATCACCGTTGGCGCCACCCTGCTCGCTCACTTTTTTCCCGTTAATATAAACCTCTGCTTCATCGTCATGGTGTAACCTTAGCCAAAGTTTATTAAAGTTAAGGTCATTTAGTGTAAAAGTCCTGCGCACCCATATATCCCGACCTGTCCATAAGGTTTTAGCAGCCTGTTTATCATTGCTGAAGGGGGCTGTCCCAGTTTTCCAACTGCTATCATTAAAATTGGCAGATGCCCAGTCTTTGGAAGGTTCTGTCTCTGTGTATTTACAAGTATAGGGCTTTTCATCAGCCGCGGCCAATACCGTTTTGTATTCCAGCGATTCTTTACCCATAAAACGGTAAACGGTACCGTCGACTTTAATGAGGCCAAGAAGTGATTGATCTTTGCCCGTCCAGTGGTGCGTGGTAGATTCATTCAGGTTATCTGAGAACGACCAGATACTGAAATAAGGATTGTGCGTAATAAGCGGATAAGCCGGCGCTTTGGTGGCCTGTGCCCTGGCCAAAAAGCCTGCTAACATAAGGCAAGCAAATAATGGGAACCTTTTCATGTTTTTATAAATGGTTTATACAATATAGAATTATAGCGCCGTAAATATTTGCATTTTCCGACTTAAAACAGATGCAACACCACAAAAAGCGTTAAATTGACGACTAATTGAGACGATATGTAGAAAATGTGCGGATGTGCGGATGTGCAAATGAAAATAATTGATTGATGATTTGATCTCTTAATTTGCACATCTGAAATCTGCACATCTGCACATCTGATCTTATTTGCACATCCAATCTTATTTAAATACTTCAAAGCTATACTGCGCTACACTCCAAAACTCATCAAGCGCTGTAATACGGGGTTTAAAAAAGGATATCAGGGCTGGCCAGTCGTTACGGTTAAAGATACTTGCAGACGGCAGCGTTTTGATGATTCGGCTTATCAGCTTATTGCTTTCGTTGCGGGTATGGAGTTCCCATTCCCACTCTTCGTTAAGGCTGCTATCCAGTACTGTTTTCAACTCTTTGAACTGCTCAAACATCAGTTCCTGCATGCCGGCATCAGGATGTGATATTTCGATAGCGATATAAGCATGGCGGTTACCGGTTTGCATTTTAAAGTTCAGGTGCTTAATGCCCGTTTTATAATTGATCCAGTTAATTCTTAAACCGTCCGCCGATAGCTGCGGTGCTATATATTGCCCAAAGGCAGTCCAAAAAGCCTGTCTTATCTGCGATGCCTCGTCTTTTGAATACAATGTATTATTGATTTTACTAAAGCGGTAAAATTAACAAAAAATTGACTGCAGCGTTAAAGAACAGGCCGGAGATAGTGATACAACCGCGTAAGAATAAAGATTATGATTTTAATAATATCGGGGTGATGGTTCATGCTATAAAGGAAATTTACCGTGGCTAAGAAATAGGTTTCTGTGATAAAATGAATCAAAAAAAGCAGCCTGTTTGAGGCTACTTTTTTTGATTTAGAGGTATACATTTAAAACCTGTCCCAAAATGCGGGTGGTTCAATACCCAGGCTACGCAGAAAAACATATCCCTGAGCCCTATGATGGATCTCGTTGTCTACAACATACTGCATGGTATTGATGTTTTTATTTTCATAAGCGCCAAAAGCTGCTTCCACTTCCTGGAAACGCTCTGGTGAAATTTGCGGCCAGTATTCGTTCAATTCAAGGGTGATCTGATCCCAGCGTTGCAGGATCGAGGCTTTAGTTTCTACGGCTACATTTTCTGTGGCATGATTAAGCGTTTCAGCAGACCTCCATGTTCCGGTAACTAAACCCTCAACACCATATTGCGACAGGTCCATAATTTCAACTGCCATTACACCAAATGAGCGCATCCCTCCTACTGAATAACCAAATAATTTATCTTCAGGAAAAGCCTCGATAACCTTCCTGGTCAGGCTGCGGTGCCCTTGCCAGTTATTTAAAAAAGTTTCTGGTGAAATAAACTGGGTAGCTGAACTTACTTCCGGTTGAATTGCATTTGTTTCCATGGTTTCTTTTGTTTTGATTTTGTACTACAAAGAAACCAAGGGGTAGTGACAACCTTATGTCAGCAGTATTCAAAGAAATTTTAAAATTGAAAATTCTTTGAATTATCTATTTTTTTATAAGTTTACCGCAACTTTAGGGGTGTCCTTCAATGGACTGAGATAATACCCTTTGAACCTGATGCAGTTAGTACTGCCGAAGGGAAAAGTGACGATAACCCAGTGGGTTATTTTTTCTTTCCTCCATGTAAACGGGGCCATTCCTAAAGTTGAAATTTTAGATGTAGAATGGAAATCACCGTAAATCAACAAACTTACCAGGTTACCGATGTGTGCAATGTGCAGCAAATGCTTGCTATTGTATTTGATGCGCTGCCAAAAGGTATTGCCGTAGCCATCAATCAGGCCATTATTCCACGGGCCGACTGGGCCGATCATCAGATCAGTCCCCAGGATCAAATCGTCATCATCAAAGCAACACAAGGAGGATAAGGTTAGATGTGCAGATATGCAAATGTGCTGGTGTGCAGATGAAACGATCATTGAAATACTCCCAGCGATAAAAATCACTAATTCACTAAATCAATAATTCAATAATTATTCACGGATGAAGCAAGAAAAAATCCCAACCGGTAAGGTATTAACTACCGAGCCCTTTCCGGCCTCCAGAAAGGTTTTTGTAAAAGGACAGCTGCATGATATCCAGGTAGCCATGCGCGAGATCAGTTTAAGCGATACCAAACTGCATGGCCGTTTTGGCGAAACAGAGCCCAACGCCCCGGTTACTGTTTATGATACCAGCGGCCCATATACGGATGTTGATGTAGTTATCGACGTAAAAAAGGGTCTTCCTCGTTTGCGCGAACAATGGATCATGAATCGTGACGATGTGGAGCAGTTGGAAGGCATATCCTCTCAATACGGGCAACAGCGTTTAAATGACAACAGCCTGGATGAACTGCGTTTTGCGCATGTAAGCAAACCTTTACGCGCAAAGCCCGGCATGAACGTGTCGCAGATGCATTACGCCAGAAAAGGCATTATCACCCCCGAAATGGAATACATCGCCATTCGCGAAAATCAGCGTATTGATCTGCTAAAAGAACAATTGAACGGGCAATATGAGGTAATGAGTCATCAGCATCAAGGCCATAGCTTTGGGGCAAATACCCCTAAAGGATACATCACACCCGAATTTGTGCGCTCAGAGGTTGCCGCCGGTCGCGCTGTGATCCCTTCCAATATTAACCACCCGGAAATTGAGCCGATGATCATTGGTCGCAACTTTTTGGTGAAGATCAATGCCAACATCGGCAACTCAGCCGTTACTTCCAGTATTGAAGAAGAAGTAGAAAAAGCAGTGTGGGCTTGCCGCTGGGGTGCAGATACCATTATGGACCTATCTACAGGGAAAAACATCCATGAAACCCGCGAGTGGATCATCCGCAATTCGCCTGTGCCCATTGGTACAGTACCTATTTACCAGGCATTGGAAAAAGTGAACGGAAAAGCGGAAGATCTGACCTGGGAACTATTCCGGGATACCTTGATCGAGCAGGCAGAACAAGGGGTAGATTATTTTACCATTCATGCTGGTGTATTATTACGTTATGTGCCACTCACCGCCAAACGCATCACCGGTATTGTATCCAGGGGTGGCTCCATCATGGCCAAATGGTGTTTGGCGCATCACAAAGAGAATTTCCTGTACACCCATTTTGAAGAGATCTGCGAGATCATGAAAGCTTATGATGTAGCCTTCTCTTTGGGTGATGGCTTAAGACCGGGCTGTATTGCAGATGCCAATGACGCCGCGCAGTTCGGCGAACTGGAAACCCTGGGCGAACTCACCAAAATTGCCTGGAAGCATGATGTACAAACCATTATTGAAGGTCCGGGGCATATCCCTATGCACATGATCAAGGAAAATATGGATAAGCAACTGGCAAATTGCGGTGAGGCGCCTTTTTACACTTTAGGACCACTGACTACAGATATCGCTCCGGGTTACGATCACATTACCTCGGCTATTGGTGCCGCCATGATCGGTTGGTTTGGTACGGCTATGTTGTGTTATGTTACGCCTAAGGAACATCTCGGTTTACCCAACAAAAAAGACGTGAAAGATGGTGTGATCACTTATAAAATAGCGGCCCATGCGGCCGACCTCGCTAAGGGACATCCAGGTGTGCAATACAGGGATAATGCGCTAAGCAAGGCCCGTTTCGAGTTCAGGTGGGAAGATCAGTTTAACCTCTCACTCGATCCGGATACTGCCAGGGAGTTTCATGACGAAACCCTGCCTGCCGATGGCGCCAAGATTGCCCACTTCTGCTCCATGTGCGGCCCCAACTTCTGCTCGATGAAAATTACGCAGGATGTACGGGAATATGCCAAAGAAAATGGTGTGGATGAGACAGCCGCGCTGGCAAAAGGTATGGAGCAAAAATCAAAGGAATTTACGGAGAGAGGAAGTGAGATATATCTGTAAAAGTCGGCTGTCATGTTGAGCCCGCCGGAGCATGAGGGTGGGCAACAGCGCGCGAGTCTTCGACAAGCTCAGACTGACAGCCCCAATGGATAAGATTTATGCAACTGATAGTTATTTCACATCCGGATACTGTAGCTCATGAAGCACAATTGATCAATCAGCTGTTTGAAGCTGGCTTGATGCGTTTTCATTTGCGAAAACCTGATTGGGATGAACAACAACTGTTAGGTTTGCTCAAGCAACTTGACCCGGCTTTTCATCCGTATATCGCATTACACCAGTATCATAACATCGCCATAGATTTTAATATCAAAAGACTTCATTATACCGAAAAGCACAGATTGACTACTGAGCAGAATAAACTGATCCATCAGAAAGAAGAAGATTTTGTATTAAGCACATCAATTCATGATATAACCGAATTGAGTGCATTAACACCATTTGATTATACCTTTTTCAGCCCCGTGTTTAACAGTATATCTAAGTCAGATTATCAAACTAAACTACCTGAGGGTTTCCATATCGATCTAAATGATACTCAACCAAAGATTATCGCCTTAGGCGGTGTGGAACGCTCGAATCTGGATAAACTAAAACACATGGGTTTTGATGGGGCAGCTGTTTTGGGCACAATATGGAACGATCCCACGCATGCCATCACCAATTTTAGGAAATTACAAGAACATCTTCCAAATACCCATCAACAACCAACGCTTTAGGCTTTATGCCTTTTGCTTTTAGCTTAAACAATATGATTGATAAACTTCATTATATATCCCAACAACCTTCAAATGGAACGCACCTTACCGCCATAAAAGCAGCGCTAAGTTCTGGCTGTAAATGGATCCAGCTCCGGGTAAAGGATCAGCCCGAAAACCTGATCCTGGAATATGCATTGGAAGCCCGGGCATTATGCCATGAGTTTGGCGCGAAGCTGGTCGTGAATGATCATCCAGAAATTGCGCTAAAATCCGGCGCTTACGGTCTGCACCTCGGCTTACAGGATATGCCTATTGTCCAGGCGCGACAGATAGTAGGGAATCGAATGATCATCGGCGGAACTGCAAACACTTTTGAGCATATCCTGCAAAGAGTTGCCGAAGGCGCCGATTATATCGGCCTTGGCCCCTACCGGTTTACCAAAACCAAAGAAAAGCTAAGCCCGATTTTGGGATTGGAAGGCTACCACAAGATTTTAGAGTGGGTAAGGTCGGCCGGGATCAGCATCCCCATCATCGCCATTGGTGGAATTGAACCGGATGATATCGCCGCTATCATGCAAACAGGGGTCCATGGTGTGGCCATTTCGGGAGCAATCACTTATGCTGTTGATGCGGCACAAACCACACAATATATCTACCAGCAGTTACATATGAACGTTTTAAAAGAAGTATAAAAGCCTCACCTAAATCCTCTCCAAAGGAGAGGACTTTAAATCACATTTTTAAACCCTCTCCTTTGGAGAGGACAGGGTGAGGCGAAACATTTTAAAAAATATAAATCACAAAAAATGTTAAAAATAGCCGATAAAACTTTTAGTTCCCGCCTGTTTACGGGTACGGGTAAATTCAGTTCATCTCCACTAATGGAAGAGGCGTTGGTAGCTTCGGGTTCTGAGCTGATTACTGTTGCTCTGAAACGTGTTGATGTAAAAAACAATGAGCAGGACGATCTGCTGATCCGTTTAAAATACCCGCATATCAACCTGCTGCCCAATACTTCGGGCGTACGCAATGCCAAGGAAGCTATTTTCGCGGCACAGCTTGCCCGCGAGGCTCTGGAAACCAACTGGATAAAACTGGAGATCCACCCCGACCCTAAATACCTGATGCCCGACCCTATCGAAACCCTCAAAGCTACCGAAGAACTGGCCAAAATAGGCTTTGTGGTGCTGCCCTATATCCACGCCGATCCTGTTTTGTGCAAACGTTTGGAAGATGCTGGTACAGCGGCGGTGATGCCCCTGGGCTCACCCATTGGCAGCAATAAAGGTTTAAAAACCATTGATTTTTTAGAGATCATTATAGCGCAAAGCAATGTGCCGGTTATTGTTGATGCCGGAATAGGTTCGCCATCTGATGCTGCCTGGGCACTTGAAATTGGCGCCGACGCTGTATTGGTGAACACTGCCATAGCAGTTTCTGGTGATCCTGTGCGTATGGCCGCTGCCTTTAAAATTGCTGTGGAAGCCGGACGGATGGCTTTTGAAGCCAAACTGGCCTCTCCTGTTTCACATGCGGTTGCAAGCAGTCCTCTAACCTCTTTTTTAGATGTATAGCTTTAACGATATTTTTGAAACCTATAACTGGGATGAGGTAAAGGCAAGCATCTACGCCAAAACCGGCGCAGATGTAGAAAAAGCGCTATCGGCCACCAAACGTACGCTGGAGGATTTTAAAGCGCTGGTGTCGCCCGCGGCTGCCCCCTATTTGGAGCAAATGGCGCAGCTTAGTCAGCAGCTTACCCTTAAACGCTTTGGCAAGGTGATCCAGATGTATGTGCCGCTCTATCTATCCAACGAATGCAGCAATATTTGCACCTATTGCGGCTTTAGCTATGATAATAAGGTAAAGCGAAAAACACTATCGCCCATGGAAATTATGCAGGAGGTAGCGGTGATTAAGGAGATGGGTTATGAACATGTGCTTTTAGTAACCGGCGAAGACAATGTGACCGTGCATGTGGAATACTTCAAAAGAGTATTGGAACTTATCCGTCCGCATTTTGCGCATATCTCAATGGAAGTGCAGCCTATGGATCTGGAAGATTATGAGCAACTGACGCCTTATGGCTTAAACACCGTATTGGTTTACCAGGAAACCTATCACCGGGAAGATTATAAGAAACACCATCCCAAAGGAAAAAAATCGAATTTCAAATATCGTCTGGAAACGCCAGACCGACTCGGACAGGCGGGCATCCATAAGATGGGCCTGGGGGTATTGATCGGTTTGGAGGACTGGCGGACCGACTGCTTTTTCACCGCCTTGCATTTAAATTATCTTGAAAAGAGGTACTGGCAGACCAAATACAGCCTGTCCTTCCCCCGGCTACGCCCCTTTAGCGGTGGATTGGAACCTAAGGTAGAAATGAACGACCGTGAGCTGGTTCAGCTGATCTGCGCTTACCGCTTGTTTAATGAGGAAGTAGAATTATCGATCTCTACCCGAGAATCGCCACATTTCCGGAATAACATCATCAAATTAGGCATCACCTCTATCAGCGCGGGTTCAAAAACCAATCCGGGTGGCTACGCTGTTGAGCCAGAATCATTGGAGCAGTTTGAGATCTCGGATGAACGGAGTCCGGCCGAAATCGCCAAAGTGATCACGCAGCAAGGCTATGAACCTGTATGGAAGGATTGGGATAATTGTTTAACGTAACACCACCAGTCATGATAACAAGCGAAGAACTGAAACTCTATAACCGCCAAATCATATTGCCCGAATTAGGGCTGGCCGGGCAGGAAAAACTAAAAGCCGCCAGGGTACTGATGATCGGTGCAGGGGGTCTGGGATGTCCTGTTTTACAATACCTGGTGGCTGCCGGGGTTGGCCATGTGGGCATTCTTGACGACGACACAGTAGATATCAGCAACCTGCACCGGCAGATCTTGTATTCCATAACCGACATAGGCAAACCCAAAGCCGAAACAGCCAAACAAAAGTTGGAGTTATTAAATCCTTTCGTGGAACTAACTGCTTATAATGAGAGATTAAGTGCAGACAATGCGGAGAGGCTCATCAACAAGTATGATCTGGTCATCGATGGTTCCGATAATTTCACCACACGTTATCTGGTGAATGATACCTGTGTGGCCTTAAATAAGCCATTGGTATTTGGTTCCATTTTTAAATTTGAAGGACAGGTATCGGTGTTTAATTACCAGGAAGGGCCAAACTACCGTGATCTGTTTCCAGAGCCTCCCCCCGAAAACGAAGTGCCCAATTGTGACGAAATAGGTGTTATCGGTGTGCTTCCGGGCATCATCGGTACTTACATGGCCAATGAGACTATCAAGATCATTTGCGGCATAGGCGAAACACTCTCCGGCAAACTATTCAACATGAACGCGTTGGATAACAGCATGAGCGTTTATCAAATAGCCAGGCAAAAACAGACAATTGCAACATCTGTAACTGCTAATCAGGCGTCAGCTCATGATCGCGAGATCAGTATGGAAACCCTAACCAATTGGCTGGCAGAAAACCCGGATGAGATCTATCTTATTGATGTACGCGAAACCTATGAATTTGACGATTACAATATAGGTGGTGTAAATATTCCGCTTTACGAATTGCAGGAATCCGCAAGCATTATACCAGCCGACAAAAAACTGGTTTTCATTTGCCAAACGGGCCAAAGAAGCAAAATAGCGTTGCAATGGACACAGCCTTATCTAAAAAACGAGAAATACAGCTCAAAATTATGATGTGCGGATATGCAGATGTGCAAATAAAAAATAGTTATATCTGATGATTTGATTTTTGATATGTATGTCTACACATCTGAAATTTGCATATCTGAAATCTGCACATCTATTTTTTATCCTAAATTCGCTCTCCTAATTTTATCCAGGAGCAAAACATTGAGCGATACAGAAACACAGGACGGAGATCATCATTTTATTTTCAGAAGCACCAACCTGGAATCGATGACCAGCAGGGATATTGCGCAACATAACCCGGCCGGTTTCTATACCGAAGATGATGCCGGTCAATATCTTGCACCTATCAGTCTAACTGTTAACGAAGGTGTATTTCATCAACCCCAAAATGCCACCTTCCCTACCGTAACGGTATCACAAGATGCCGAACAACTGCTGCTCACCTGCGCTTGTACAAGCGAGCCGGGTAAACTATGCGAACATGAAGCGCTGGTATTACAAACCATTCTGCGAAAGGAAGAGCTTGCGGTTTTTTTTAATACGCGCCTGCGCCATCAAAAACTAAAAAATGCCGCCATACCCTATGGTTTGGAAAATGAGCCCGACCCTGACCAGTTTTTCCGGATCGAGCTGCTCTTTAATAAATTGATGATCAGCCCGCACTCACCCGATCTTTTCCCGGTAACCAAAGAAAGCCTGAACATCCTGCGTACGATGATATCTTCGGGGCCGGAACAGGCACCTGTTCCCTCTCCAACCGATAACGAACAAACGTACTTTGTGGTCATTCGTGAACACAAATACTATAAATATCTGCACGTTGAGCTTTTTGCCTCGGCCCTGACCAAAGAAGGAAAACTCAAAAACCCGCTGAACCGAATGGAGCCAATGGACCTGGTCTGGAAAACTACCGATCACGAGGAATTGAAGTTCTATACCGGCATCAGCAAGTTCCAAAATAACCTTACCGGCAAAAAAAGCGAAACAGATCTGGTGGCTTTGCGGGCTATCGTCAAAAACCCCATGGGCTATCCTTTTTATTACCAGGATACCGAGAAGGGCGAAAAGGTAAGCGCTTCGTCCCTGATACCTGTTAACGTAGCTCAACTTCCTCAGGGGGTGCAATTACGTGTAAAACCCGACGGATCTTTTTTTGAATTGTCACTTGATATCAATATAAATGGCGAACGCCACACGCTGAAAGATCAGCGCATTATGTTCAGCTATTTTCTGCTAAACGGTGACACCCTGTATCTGGCCGATAACCTGCAGGCGCTCAATGTGATGAGTTTCCTGAAGCAAAGGCCAGGTAATATGCTTGTCCATCAATCCAAATACCCTTTGATCAAAAGCCAGTGGCTCGGCAAACTGGAGGATACCATCGATGTAAAATACCAGCATATCCAAAACGCTACGTCAAAGCAGCTGGAGCAATTGGGCTTTAACCAGGATCCGGAAAAGGTTATCTATCTATCGGATTTTGGGGGCCATGTGATGCTGATCCCGGTAATGCGGTACGGGGAAGCCGAAATACAGGTGCGTACCAAAAGAAATATCTATGCTACCGATGCCAAAGGGAAAGAGTTCATGGTACAGCGCAATGAGCCTGCAGAAAAGGCTTTTATAGCCAGCCTGATCAGGCAGCATCCTTATTTTGAGGAACAGGCTGATGATGACCTGTTCTATTTTTACCTCCACAAAAAGCATTTCCTGAATGAGGATTGGTTTCTGGATGTTTTTGAACAATGGCGCCATCAACAAATCACCATACTGGGGTTTAACGAAATAGAAGGCAACCGGCTCAATCCCCACAAGATCAGTATCGATATTAAGGTACTGAGCGGCATCAACTGGTTTAATACCATTATAGAGGCTAAGTTTGGGCAGAAGAAAGCGAGCTTAAAAGCTTTGCATAAGGCCATACGCAACAAAAGCAAATTTGTACAGCTTGATGATGGTACCATAGGCATCCTCCCTGCCGAATGGATAGCCAAATTTGAAAGTTATTTTAATGCCGGTGAGGTTGCTGATGATGATACCTTACACACACCTAAAATAAACTTTTCATCAATAGAAACTATCTATGAGGCACAAGTATTAGCAGAAGAGGTTAAACAGGATCTCAGAAGTTACCGCGAAAAGTTTGCTAATTTTGAGATCATCGCACCCGTTGATGTGCCGGCTGAATTGCAGGGTACCCTTCGCCCCTATCAGCAACAGGGATTGAACTGGCTCAATTTCCTGGATGATTTTAATTTTGGAGGTTGCCTGGCGGACGATATGGGGCTCGGAAAATCTATCCAGGTGATCGCCTTTATCCTGTCGCAGCGTAAAAAAGTTAGTCAAAACACTAACCTCATCGTTGTACCTACTTCTTTGATCTTTAACTGGCAGCAGGAAATACAGAAATTCGCACCCTCCATTCGTTTACATACCCTTTATGGGGCCGACCGGGTAAAAGAAACATATGATTTTGACCTGTACGAAGTGATTCTGACAAGCTATGGCAATATGCTTTCCGACGTCCGTTTCCTGAAGGAGTATCATTTTAACTACATTTTTCTTGATGAATCGCAAAACATCAAGAATCCATCATCCCAAAGGTATAAGGCTGCACGTTTATTAAAATCGCGCAACAAAATTGTAGTGACCGGTACCCCCATCGAAAACAACACCTTTGATCTGTACGGTCAGCTATCTTTTGCCTGTCCTGGATTGCTGGGTGGTAAGCAATATTTTAAGGATATCTACTCCACGCCTATTGATCAGTTCAAGAGCAATATCCGCGCTGCCGAATTACAGAAAAAGATAAAACCCTTTATCCTGAGAAGAACCAAGGAACAGGTAGCGGGCGATCTGCCGGAGAAAACAGAAATGGTGCTGCACTGTGAAATGGGTGCCGAACAAAAACGGATCTATGACGCTTATGAAAAGGAGTTCAGGGAGTATATTTCGGCTATTAACAACGAAGAACTGAAAAAAAGCCCGATGAACGTATTAAAAGGGCTTACCAAACTCCGCCAGATCTGTGATTCGCCTGTTTTATTAAGCGGCGACCGCCTGCCGGGCAAAGAGTCGGCCAAGATCGATACCCTGATTGAGCAGATAGAAAGTAAATCGCCGGAGCATAAAATACTGGTATTTTCGCAGTTCACCGGCATGCTCGACCTGATCAGTAAAGAACTGCTCAGCCGGAAGATCTCCTTCGTGCAGTTAACCGGCAAAACCCGCAACCGCGAAGCTGTAGTACAATCTTTTCAAGAAGATCACAGCTGCCGGGTATTCCTCATCAGTCTGAAAGCCGGCGGTACAGGGCTTAATCTTACGGAAGCCGATTACATTTATCTGATCGATCCCTGGTGGAACCCGGCTGTGGAAAACCAGGCCATTGACCGTGCCCATCGCATAGGGCAAAACAAAAGAGTGGTAGCCATCCGGCTCATTTGCCCTGGTACGGTAGAAGAAAAGATCATGCAGATACAGGAAAACAAAAGAGACCTTGTACATGATCTTGTTAAAACAGATACCAACATCCTCAAAGCCCTATCCAGAGAAGATCTGTTGGATTTGCTGACACCTTTGCATGTTTTATCGGATTAGAGTGCAGAATGGGTTGTGCTAACTACCAAATCTTTACTCTTTGGTTTTCTGATTTGTAATTTTTATCACCAGGCTGTATATTAAATGCCTGATAAAAAGGGGCAAAATTCATTAAAGGGCCATTTACACGCCACATAGCCGGTGAGTGCGGATTAGTGTTCACGTAGGTGCGAAGAAATGCATCTCTTGTTTTCACCCTCCATATCCTTGCAATAGACAGGAAAAAGCGCTGATCGGGAGTAAAACCATCAATTTTTACAGAGCCTTTTCCCTGTTCCGTCATCTTAAATGCATCATAGGCAATAGCAATGCCACCATTATCAGCAGTGTTTTCACCCAAGGTAAGGCCCCCTTTTATATGAACAGTATCTAAAACGGTAAATGAGCTGTATAAATCAACTAACTGTTTTGTTTTCGCCCTAAACTTTTGATAATCTTCCTTTGTCCACCAGTTTTTTACGTTACCATCCTTATCAAACTGTGCGCCCTGGTCATCAAAGGCATGCGTCATCTCATGGCCAATCACCATCCCTATGCCGCCATAATTGATGGCATCGTCTGCCGAAAAATCAAAATAAGGGAATTGCAAAATACCGGCGGGGAAAACAACTTCATTAAAAGATGGATTATAGTAAGCTGTAACCGTAGACGGTGTTGTACCCCATTCTGTTTTATCAACCGGCTTGTTCAATTTTGCCAGTTCAAAATTATAACTGTTTTGGTTAAGCGAAAGGATATTTTCAAAGTATTTGGTTCTATTAATCTGCACCTTATCGTAATTCCGCCATTTATCAGGGTAACCTAATTTTTTGGTAATAGCATATAGTTTTTCTTTTGCTTTTTGTTTGGTACTGTCACTCATCCAATCAAGATGATTGATCCTGTTTTCAAAAGATTTTTGCAAATTGTTTACTAATGCAAGCACACGCTTTTTTGCGTCCTCATTAAAATATCGTTTTACATATAATTGTCCTAAGGCTTGCCCTAAATAATTGTCAACGTTTTCGGTCATGATCTGCCTGCGGGATTTTTGTTTGGCTTGTCCCGATAATACTTTATTAAACTCAAATGAGGCATCCACAAATGGTTTACTAAGTGTTTCGGCGTAGTTTTGGAGTGTACTTGCTTTTAAATAGATTTTCCAGTCATTTATGGATATTGATTTCAATTGTTCATTTAACTTATCGTAATAAGCAGGTTGGGCCATATCAATAGAGTCGGTTGTTGCGCCTAAGCCGGCAAGCAATGTTCCCCAACCTATATTAGCTTGTGTTTTGCTGATGGATGCAACTGCTACTTTATGATAATTTGCGTTTACATCTCTTAGTTCAATATTTGTTTTATGCGATGCAGCATTTTGTTTTTCGATGCTGTAAGTAACATCTGCGTCCTTAGTAGCTTTGGCAACATCACTACCGGTTAATTGAAATAAGGTGCGGATGTATTTTTTATAGGCTTGCTGAATAAGTAGCGTAGATGAATCTGTTTTAAAATAATAATCCCTTTCTGGTAAACCAATACCAGTTTGAGAAACATGGGCAATGTTGATGCTGCTGTTTTTGTTGTCGGGATAAATACCAAAGCTAATAACCGAGCTGTTCCCGTTTTTTAGTTCCGCTGCTACGAATTTGGTCAGCGATGGTATGTCATTAATGGCGTTAATACGCGCAAGTATTAGCTTAATGGGTTGGTATCCACGTTGGTTAATGGTAGCCATATCCATGCCTGAAGCGTAAAAATCACCTACCTTCTGTTCAACGCTTCCCATATTATTCTTAGTTTTCGAAACACTGTCCAGGATGTTTTGCAACAGTTGCTTTTGGGGGATGTTCATGAAACTATATGAACCTACCCCTGCTTGATCGCCGGCAATTTTTGCGGTGTCGTACCAGCGCCCGTTAACATAGCGAAAGAAATTGTCGCCTGGTTTTGTCAGGGAGTCAATTCCGGCTACATCAACAAAACTTTTCTTGTGATCATTCCGATAATTCCATGCACTCAAAACGACTAGCGCAACGCACAGATAAAATGCTTTATTCATAAACTGCAAGATTTGTTTAAAGTTAATGATTTTTTTGCTCGGCTGTAAAACGGCAAAGAGAAGATATTATATATGCGATTACAGGTGTCTCTTCCCTTCAACCCCACTGAACATAAAAAGCTCCTTAATTACTTAAGGAGCTTTTTATGTTTTTTGCCTATGGTCGGTGTTATCACTACAAGTGTTCGGAAGAATAAATTGCGACGTTACATTTTATAAAGTATCTGAAACAAGCTTGCTCCGTTAGGAGCTACCTGTTTATAGCACCGCATCGCCCTCTTTTATGCCTCGTAGAGGCTACCCTTATACAATTTACCTGCTCAGTTAGGGTGCACCTACGGAGCAAAAAGATATTTTGTCTTGTATTTCTACAAACAGGTAGCTCCTAACGGAGCATATCGACAATAAAATGCAATAGGTCTATTTACCCTTTAATCTTCCTAACACTTGGGGTGTTATCACAGCACCATTTCAAACAAAAAAGCCGACCTTACCGACCGGCTTTTTTGCCTTATCTATTTAGCCCGTTCAACGTATTCGCCGGTGCGGGTATCCACTTTTATTCTATCGCCCTGATTAACAAAGAGAGGTACTTTAATTTCTACTCCATTTTCTGTGGTGGCTGTTTTCAGCGCGCCTGATGAAGTATCACCTTTAACGGCAGGTTCGGCGTAGGTAATTTCAAGGTCTACAAAGTTGGGGGCCACCGCCATGATCGGTTCTTCGCTTTCAAACGAAACGATCACGCTCATTCCTTCTTTCAGGAATTTCACCGCAGGCCCGAAAAGCGCTTTCGGGATATTATGCTGTTCGAAAGAGGTGTTATCCATGATCACCATGGCGTCGCCATCTTCATACAGGTATTGAAAATCGTTTGTTTCAACACGGCAAATTTCAACTTGTTCGTCGGTAGCTAAACGGGCTTCAACAATTTTTCCTGTTTTTATGTTACGAAACTTATCAAGATAGAATGCTCCGCCTTTGCCTGGCGTACGATGCAGCACTTCTGTTACGGTTACCAGTTCGCCGTTGAAGCGTAGTATATTACCTACTTTAATTTCGGATGCTTTTGCCATGAAAATATAATTAGAAAATTTAAGCCCCAAAGATAGATTAACTTTGCGAATCACCTAAAAATAAGTTCAGACGGTCAGGGTTAGATAACCATTTATTAGTTTTTTAACCTTTTTAAAAAGTCATATTGGGTTGCATCTATTGTTCCATCGCGCAACAAACATACGTCAACAGTTATCATCCCATTAAACGATCTTATTTTTTTGATATAGGTTGACATATAATCATCTGTGTATCTTAAACCCGGTTGAGCCCAGCCGTTGCCTAAATATGACAGTATATGCCACTTTATTTTGCTTGTTTTAAATTCCGGCGAAGGCAAACTTTCAAATTTATCAGATTCGCCGCCTATAAAATTGCCAATAGTGTTTATACCAACTACATCTTTGGGACCTAAAAAATTAAATGCAACAAGTGCTTTTTGATTTCCGGCCTGAGCCGCTTTCATGTAGTTTTTTAACAGCGCATCATTGTAGCCAATAAAATTATAACTACCATCGAACCACCATCCGGTGATTTTTTTTCCATATTGAAGACTAACGCTCCTTATTATCCTGCTCCAGCTTTTTACCCACAATTCATCTACCTTAAATATCCCTTTATATTCTGGCCTGCTACTTGGATTATTCAATGCTAAACTGGCCTTGCCGTCGGCCCGGGGGCCATCGCCGGTTACGTATAAAAATAGTTTTATACCCTTTTTATTCAGCGCGGCATACAGATCAGATACCAAATCCCTTTGACTTGTAGCCTCACCACGTTTATAACCTGTAAGTTGTTCATATGTAGTATTGGGAAAACAGAAATATTTATCTATTTGCTCGCTGGTAATTACAACATAGTCAGCGTGAATTGCGGCCAGTTGATCTGCTATTTTATTAACATTTAAATCATTAACACAATCGTTCCAACTGGTTACTTTGCCTTGGTTCCATGGTGCTTTTGTGTTTTGTAATCCATTTAAATAATGAAAAAAGATACCAAAATGAAGTTCTTTAGGATGCTTTACTCTTTTTACCGGTGCAGCCAAACAATAGATTTTGGATAGTATTAAAATTAAAAGAAGGAGTGTTTTTACCGATAGTCTCATAGAATCATAATTTGCCGACCATCCATCATTTTGGTCATTGTGGTTTAATATTCAGCATTCATAACGTTATTTGAAAAAAATGTTGTGCGTTAATTTGCCACAAACAAAAAAACAGCTATGATAAACTGCTTATTAAAGGATTGACAGAGGAATGCACAACTATATTAAAGCAAAAAAAACCCGCTTTACAATGGTGTAAAGCGGGTTTGTGCGGAAGAAGGGACTCGAACCCCCACGCCGTGAAGCGCCAGATCCTAAGTCTGGTGCGGCTACCAATTACGCCACTTCCGCATTAGGATTTTAACAGGTCGCAAAGATAGTGTTTAATGCTAAATTCTAAAACAAATTTTTTGTTTTTTAGCTATCCCCCTCATTTCGTTGCCATTAAATTAATGTTAAGGCTTTTACTATACTGCTAAAATAACCAGGTGCATATAATAAGCGGCTGCCATACCACGAAAACATTTCACCATCAACCAGCATAACTTTTGCCTTAGGCAGCATCAGCTTAAATTCATCTATATGTTTTTGCTTAAAGGGATACGGCTCTGACGATAAAAAGATCACATCAGGATCAACTTTGATTATTTCCTGCGAAGTTAATTCCGGATACCTGTCTTTATCAATGGCGTTAGTTAATCCGCATTTTTGAAGCATACTGTCAATAAAAGTTCCTGTGCCGGCAAGCATATAAGGTTTACGCCAGATAAAATAAGCTACTTTTTGATTGATGGCGGGTAATGTCAGATGAGTAAAGCGGGTAACAATATCATCACATAAAGCAATGGCTTCTGTTTCGCGGTTTACGAGTGAGCCTACGGTTTTGATCATATCCAAAGCGCTGTCAAGATCATGAATATCACTTATCCAAACCGGACAAATGGTCATCAACTCTTCAACCTGGCTGCGTTCGTTTTCTTCTTTATTGGCGATGATCAGGTCGGGCTTTAATGTCCTTATCTGTTCAATATTTAATTGTTTGGTGCCCCCTACTTTGGCCTTTGTTTTAAATTTATCCTCCGGATGAATACAGAATTTAGTAATTCCAATAACTTCGGTATCAAGCCCTAAATAAAACAGCAATTCTGTTTGTGATGGTACTACAGATATAATCCTTTTGGGAACTGCCGGCAAACTGACCACACGATTGAGCTGATCGTGAAAAACCGCCATGTTAAAACGCGTTTTTCTCGCCTTTTACCACGTTCCACACAGTCAGGAAGATAATCTTCATATCTAACAGGAACGACCAGTTTTCCAGGTACCAAACATCAGCCTCAACACGCTCAAGCATAGCTTGGGTGGTTTGGGTTTCGCCTCTTAAGCCCTTGATCTGAGCCCAGCCTGTAATACCGGGTTTAAGAAAGTGCCTAACCATAAAGGTGTCAATCAGTTGTGAGTATTGTTGCGTATGGCTGATCATATGCGGCCTTGGCCCCACTACAGACATATTACCTAAAAGCACATTAAAGAATTGCGGTAATTCATCAATGCTTGTTTTACGAATAAATGCACCGGTTTTGGTAATGCGCGAGTCACCCCTGGTAGCCTGTTTCTTATCAGAATCATTATTTACCCGCATACTTCGAAACTTGTAACACTTAAACGGCTTGTTATCACGACCTGAACGCTCCTGCACAAAAAATATAGGACCTTTTGATTCCAACTTGATCAAAAGGGCCAGTATTGGAAACAACCAGCTAAAGACGAATAAAATGATGAACAGGGAAAATGCCACGTCAAATAATCGCTTAATTGACCGGTTTAGCATGTTCTCTAAAGGTTCGGGTCTTACTGATATGACCGGGATATGCCCAAAGCTTTGTATAAAGGTTGGTTTCTTGGCGTAATCATAATACTCGGGTATGAATTTAAACCGGATGAGGTTTTTATCAGCGTCGAGCATTAATTTTTCTATGGTTTGAGCCTCTGAATTAGGGAGTGTGCAAAATATCTCGTCAACCTTATTATTAAGCACCCAATTAATGCAATCCTCGGTTCCGCCCAGGTAGAGGCGCCTATCCATCATATGCTCCGTACTGTCATCAAAAAAGCCAACCAGGTTATAACCACGTTCGGGGTTTTGTTTGAAAAAGCTATACAGATCAGATCCTATCCTGCCCCCGCCAATAATAATTACGGCCCTTGTATCAATTAATGAAGCGCGATCGCTTTTACGTATGGTAAGAAACACCAGCTTCCATAACCCTAACAAAAAGCCAAATAATGCCAGCGAATAAAACAGATATTCGCGGGTTATAAAATAAGCCTTCGTCCCTATCAGTATAATGATGGTGAAGCAAATAAAGCTTACAAATAAGAGGTAGGTTTTAATTACTCCGCGATAGGTTTTTATTGAATCTTTGTTTAAGACATGTTCATATAAGCCGGTGATATTGGCAGAAAGCAACCAAATTAAATTAAACACCAGTACAATAGGCAAATATTTTCTGTTACTTATCCAAAAAATATATGATCTATCTTCGATGAAGTAAGAAAGTACCATGCTTATATTAAGTATAATATAATCAATGGTAAGGTTCACTGCTTTAATAAAAGTAGCGTATCTGTGAATCATTTATTAGAGCTTATATAGTAGAAAACACACGCTAAAATTAGCATAATTTATTTATAAAGCAACCTGAATGTTGAATGTTAAACGGGTTGTAAAGCTGTAAAATGCTGCCCGCAAAATTATAAATTAAGAAAACCCATACAAAACCAAATATAAAGCAATTAACTAAAAAATAAGAGACACTGCAATACATAAACAGCATTTTTTTATATTGTTAACAAGAATTATAGCCGCCCGTTTACAAGATCTTTTTCTAAAATCCCTTTTATGTCATATATAACTGATAAATCGTTTTTCTTTAACTCAGTGTAATTTAATTTAAGAAACTCCCGATGGCCAACGGCAATAACGATGGCATCATAATTCCCCCGTAATTTATAAATATCCTTTACAGTATCTACACCGTACTCTTGCTTAACTTCAATCGAGTCGGCCCAGGGATCATATATTTCGCAACTGGCTTCAAAGCCGTTCAAAACTTTCACAATATCAATAACCCGGGTATTGCGAACGTCAGGGCAATTTTCTTTAAAAGTAAATCCTAACACTAATATATTTGAATGTTTAACTGATATATCGTTTTTTATCATCAGTTTTATTACCTCCAGAGCCACATAAGTGCCCATACCGTCATTAAGTCGGCGTCCGGCTAATATAATCTCCGGGTGATAACCTACCTCCTGAGCCTTTTGCGCCAGGTAATAAGGATCTACACCAGTACAATGCCCGCCAACCAATCCTGGCTTAAAATTCAGAAAATTCCATTTGGTACCTGCGGCCTCTAAAACAGCATGAGTATCAATATTCATCATGTTGAATATCTTGGCCAGTTCATTTACAAAGGCAATATTGATATCCCGCTGCGAATTCTCGATGACCTTACATGCTTCGGCCACTTTTATATTGGGGGCTTTGTGCGTTCCTGCTGTTATAATGGAACGGTAAAGCCCGTCAATAAAATCCGCAGCCTCGGTTGTTGAGCCCGAGGTTACTTTTAAGATATTGGTAAGCGTATGTACTTTGTCGCCAGGGTTTATACGTTCCGGTGAATATCCTGCAAAAAAATCGTTATTAAACTCCAATCCGGAGGTTTGTTCCAATACCGGGACACAAACATCTTCCGTGGCACCTGGAAATACAGTCGATTCATATATCACTATATCACCCGCTTTAAGTACACTTCCTACACTTTTGCTGGCTTTAATCAGTAAGCTCAAATCCGGACGGTTATACTGATCAGTTGGAGTAGGTACGGCGACAATATAAACGTTGCATAGAGCAATGTCATGAACAGAAGATGTAAACAGGAGCCCTTTATCGGCCGTTACGTTTGTTGCTAATACCGATGATAACGCAACCGAATCTGTCTCCAGGGTACGATCAAAGGCGTTATTCAATTCATCGACGCGGCTTTGTTTAATATCAAACCCTTTTACAGGATATTTTTTGGCAAATTCTACGGCTAAAGGTAAACCAACATACCCTAACCCGATAATAGCGATATGAGTACTGGCAGATGGTACAAATATTTTGGAGAATTGATTTGATGATTGATCAATCATTTTTTATAGCTGTAGATAGTAAATATAGACTTATTTTTTATGATGCTTAACCCTCTTTATTGATTATAGATCTGGTAAACACCCTGAATAGTTCTGTCTGAGGCAGAACCAACCAGCAGTGTAGTGATCTTTTTTTCGATCATTAATTGCTCGGCCTGGCTCACAAATTCATCTTCATCAATAATAATGGGATTAGGAGTCATAATTTCGGCTACGGTTAATGTTGAAGTATCGGGGTGTTGTAATAATGCTCTTCGCAGGTCACCATCGGTAACTATTCCTTTAATATAGGTGGCATCACCTACCATAACCATTCCTAATCTTCCTGCAGACATGCTGAGTAACAACTCCATGAAGGGAGCATTTTCATTTATAAAAGGCAGCCTATCCGTACGCATCAGGTCTTTCACCTTAACCAGCAATTTACGCCCCAGGCTTCCGCCGGGATGGAAACGAGCAAAATCATGTTGCTGAAAACCTCGCGACTCCATGAGGGCTATGGCCAGGGCGTCGCCCATAACCAATGCTGCCGTTGTTGATGAAGTAGGCGCCAGCTCCAACGGACATGCCTCTCTTGAAATCTTGATATTCAAATGGTGATGACTATTTTTAGCCACGGTTGAATTGGGGTTACCGGTAACCCCAATAACAAGGTTTTTGTTCCAGGTTAAAAACGGAATGATCCTGAGCACCTCATCCGTTTCTCCCGAATAGGATATCAGCATCACAATATCATTAGAACTTACCATGCCCAGGTCGCCATGAAAAGCTTCGCCCGGGTGCAGAAAAAAGCTGGGTGTACCTGTGCTGGCCAGCGTAGCGGCTATTTTTTTACCAATGAGTCCAGATTTTCCTATCCCGATCACAATCAGTTTACCTGTAGTGTTTAGTATCACATTAACTACTTTGGTAAATTCATCATCAATTAAGCCAGCTACATGTTGTAACGACTCAATTTCAACATCAAAAACCCTTTTGGCAATATCTTTCATCCGCAGTTAATTATCGAATTATTGAGTTAGTGAATTAGTGATTTAGTGATTTACGCATTCTTCTGTGTGTGAAAACATGCTCATAGATATTTTATTAGGTTTGCCTGAATCAAAATTTACTTATTAATTATTGAATTGAATTCTGTTAATTCTTTAATTCAATAAATTCAGGTTCAGACAAAAATTGGCTCATCAGGACAATAACGGCGCTAATACCTTATCCAGGTCATGGAGCTTAACCATGTTAGGGCCATCGCTTAATGCATTATCCGGATCGGGATGGATCTCCATAAAATAGCCATCGGCACCAAAAGCCCTGGCTGCCAGTGCCATCATTGGTACAAAAGTACGATCGCCGCCGGTTTTACCTCCTGCCCCGCCCGGTCGTTGTACCGAATGGGTGCAATCCATACAAACCGGGTGTCCAAAAGCCTTCATATCATAAATATTCCTAAAATCGACAGCCAGGTTATTATACCCGTACATATTACCGCGTTCGGTTAATATCACCTGGTCATTTCCTGCTTCTATTACCTTTTGTGCCGGGTAAAACATATCCTGCCCCGACAAAAACTGCGCTTTTTTTACGTTTACTATTTTACCTGTTTGGGCTGCGGCAACCAGCAGATCAGTTTGGCGGCATAAAAAAGCCGGGATCTGTAATATGTCAACCACCTGGGCGGCAATAGCAGCCTGGCTTGGTTCATGAATATCTGTAGTTACCGGTAGGCCAAAACGATCTTTCACATTTTGCAGCATTTCCATGCCTTTTTCAATGCCCGGGCCGCGATAGGAATGAATAGAGGTACGGTTAGCTTTATCAAATGATGATTTAAATATCACAGGAACCTGATAACGCTCGCCTGCTTTGGCCACTTTTTCGGCTACCTGGTACAGGAGCTCCTGGTTTTCCATTACACAGGGTCCTAATATAAAGAACGGCTTTTGCCGCATTTGTTCAAACAACATGATGTGGTATTTATGGTATAAGAGGCAAAGATAATGATAAGCACCAATTACAACGAATAGGAAATATCAGGTGCGAATTTCACAGATGGACACGAATTTCACGAATAAACACGAATTTCTCAAACAGGATGATACTACACCAACTGAATAATATTACTATTATATCAATTCGTGTCAATTAATTTTTATTCGTAAAATTCGTGCTAACTTGTTTTTATTCTTGAAATTCGTGCTATGAATTATTTTGAATTTTACGGTATCGCTGAATCCTTTGATATTGACACCGCCCTGCTGAAAAAGAAATTCTACGCGTTGAGTAAGCAATATCATCCGGATTTTTATGCAGGCGAAGATGAGGCCAAACAGCAGGAAATACTGGAGTTATCAACCCTAAATAACAAGGCTTATCAGGTACTTTCTGACCCGGCACGCCGTATGGAATACATTTTAAAGCTGCATGATCTGGTTTCTGAGGGCGCAAAACCACAACTTCCAGCAGATTTTTTAATGGAAATGATGGACATTAATGAACACTTGATGGAAGTTGATAATGCTGAACAACTGGCTGCTGTTACTACAGAAGTACTTGCTATTGAGGGAGATATTAAAGACAAACTAACTAAGCTTACCGTTGATTATGAACATTTAGACCATACAGCCCAGGAAAGCAGACGGAATGAAATAGCAGAAATTTACTATAGACAAAAATATCTGTTGCGAATTAAAGAGAGTTTAGATACATTTGCAGCCCGCTTGTAAGAAATACCACTTACAATCTGAGTATGCCCAGCTGGCGGAATTGGTAGACGCGCTGGTCTCAAACACCTGTGGGAAACCGTGCCGGTTCGACTCCGGCGCTGGGTACGGAAATTTAATAAAGCGCTAACACATTGATTGTTAGTGCTTTATTTATTATAAATCTTCTTTAAACCACCAAAAAAATCAATACTTTACTATATCCAAAATTGTAAGTGTCTAATTTTCAATATCTTAATAAAATTTATTTTATACATTTGCAACAAGAAATAATATGATTCTCCTATTTTAACGATTGAAAGTAAACTCGCTTTAGGTACTCCGCAAAGAAGCCAGAGAGTTACTTGTATGACGACTCCCTGGCTAATTAATTGACATGCAAGCTAATTTCGTAAGATGCTCGCAGAGTGGCAATTAGATTTTTTTCAACTACTAATTAAGCCCCCAGCCATACCGAAGCCGAAAAACTCCCGAGGCGTTAACCGTTGAAAGGGTAATATTATTACCGCTTCCACCCCTCGTTTGGAGGCTGTAACTGTCACCGTCCCTAAGGCCAGGCCAGTAAACGCTTGCAATCGAATTGTTCCTGAATACGTTGCTGCTGGCTACGATGTAGGCAATTTCATTATCGGATTGCGACCCGTTTTGGTAGTCTTTGCCACTGCTCATGGTAGCGCCGAATTCCGTGACCACAGTCCGCGAGCCGTAGCTTCCGTACCTGCTTTTCCAGTCAGTTTCCCATGCCGACTCGGAACGGGTTGCCCAATATGCATAATTGTGCAGGGATAGCAGGCAAGAGGTAAACCGGCTGTCGGCACCTACCCCGGTCACATTTTCAGAATACCCGGTGCCGCTCAGCAGGATGCGGCCTTTAGGTACACTGGAATACTTGGAGAGCCATTGCGCATAAATTGAGGTCAGGTCTGTCAAGCTGTACCCGTATGGCTCATTAAATACTTCGAAATAAACATTGCTGTTATTGCCGTACTTGGTTACAACGGTTTGCCACATTGTCCAGAAAGCAGTAAGGTCGTCAATTTTGCCATCGTTATTCGATGAGCTGTCCCAGCAGCCCAAAATCACCTTGAAGCCGTTGCTCAGGGCCTTGTCGATGGCTCCGGTGTAGGCGCTCCACCACGTTGATGAAACGCTTGACGGGTTGATGGGCAGCCTAACGGTATTTACGCCTGAAATGTTGTTCTTGAACCCGGTAAGTATGCCGTTAGCCTTGGCCTGAACCGTGCTGTAAGTGTCCGAAGCCGTCAGTCCAGAGGGAATTACCCAGCTATCCTGAAAGTTATCCCGCCCGTCTGCCCAGTTCACCCCGGCAATAGAGGCAGCACCTACCGCTAAAGTCCCCAGCGCCGCCGCCTTAGCTTCGGCAGTTTGCGTTTCCGATTGCGGAGAAAACTCCGTCCCCTGCTTTTTGCAGCCGCAGAAAGAATAAATCAAACAAAGTAGAATTAAGCTCTTTTTCATAAAATTTGGTTTTTGGTTTATAATTGAGTTAGTTGGTATGCATTGTGAGCGCCCGCTTAACGATCCTTCTGATAATCAGACAGGAACTGTTCGTAACGGCATTTTATAGCAAAGTAATTGTAAAAGAAAGCCCGAGGCTTCCGATAGGTGTTTATAATTTGATACTAAGCTAATGGGTTGTTATGCAGGTCGTGAGGGGACAACTCGCATTTTTGAGGGGGTAAAGCAAGAGCAACCAGCCTTTTTTGCGGTTAGTGCAATATTTGCAGGTAATGCTTCAACTTAAGGCAAGCGAAATCTGAAGCCAGGTGAGTAGCGACGGCACGGATATTATCCGGTCCATGCATTTCTGCATTGAATTTATCTTCCCTGGATTTGAGGTCATTAGCAATATTAATACCTTTCAGCATTCGATATAGCTTCGCTTACGACATCTGACAGCTATTTATATTATAGTACTGATATATTTTCTGCAATCAAGTTTAGATTTAGTACCCAGTTGATTTTATAATTAGGGTACTTTTGGAAGGTTATCATTGTCTATCGAATTTACTAACCTGTAATTTATGTAGCAATATTTTTTCCTCCTTAATTTAAGAAGCGATCTTTGAATTTATTTGGAGCGGTGCCTACTTCTTTTTTAAAAAGGCGGGAAAAGTAAGTTGTATTTTCAAAGCCAAGCAAATGCGAAATTTCCGATATATTCAGTTCACCTTCTGTCAATAAATTTTTTGCTTCACCAATCAAAAAAAGGTGAATAAGTTCTAACGCAGTCTTTCCTGTTTCTTCCTTTAATAGATCGGTTAAATAGCGAGGAGATATATGCAGTTTTTCCGCCATGGAAGACACGGTGGGCAGCCCCATATTTTTCGTTTTCCGCTCTTCAAAATTAGCGGCGAGTAATATATTGAATTTGGTAACTGTCGATCCGGTTAATTCTGTCCGATGAATAAACTGCCTTTTATAAAAACGCTGCGCATATTTTAGCATGGAATCAATATGACTGATAATGATGGCTTTGCTATGTTCATCTGTATTATTATTATATTCCTTTTCTATACTGAAATACAGGTTCCAGATAATATTTTCTTCTCCAGGCGAAAGGTGCAGTGCCTCATTCACCTCATAATCAAAATAGCTGTATTTTTTAAGTTCATTGTAGAGGGGCGTTCCAGGTAAAAAGTCCTCATGAATGATAATCAAAAACCCCTTTTCCTGTAATTCCATGTTTTGGAAAATCACCTTTTGCTGTGGCTTGATAAATGACATGGAGCCAAGGTCATGGTCGTACCTGGTTTTTCCGTAGAGCATTTGCCCTGATTTCAGCTTTTTGAATCCAATGATGTAAAAAGCTGAAGTAAATTCAAGTTCGCTGATGCCGGTGCAATTATCCCGTTCACCGTATGCCACACTAAAAAGGGGGTGCTCAGGCGGCGTTATACCAAGAACTTCATGCAGGTCGCTGATTTTTTTGAAATGCTTCATATTATTCGCAATTTATAAAACAGGACCCGGCAAACCCGGATCCTGCTAATGTTATTTCCTTTAACCATGTGCTGCCACAGAAACATCCTGCCATGATTCCCATATTTTCAGGCGTTCCTCGTAGGTATATTTCACCCATGGGTAAACAGTTTTACCTAATAGTAATCTTAGTGGCGGATTTTCCGAATCCACCAGGCTTAGAAGCGCTTTGGCCGTTGCTTCGGGGTTACCGGAATCTTGCTCATTAGCAAGAGCATAAAAATCTTTTCTTATGTCATCGTATGCCGACATCGATTCACTCGATGCAAGGGAATTGGTACCAAAGAAATCTGTGGAGAAACCGCCTGGTTCAAGTATGGTTACTTTAATGCCAAAACCACCCACTTCGCCAGCCAGCGTTTCAGCAAGACCTTCAACTGCGAACTTAGAGGCACTATACAATCCCATTAATGGTACTGTATTCAAACCTAAAGCGCTTGAAAGTTGAATAATCTGCCCAGATTTTTGCTGACGCATGATTGGAAGAACCGCCTGTATAGTCCATAATGAACCCAGTACATTAGTTTCAAACTGCGCCCTGACGTCTTGCTCGTTTAACTCCTCTACAGCTCCGATGTGTCCGTAGCCGGCATTATTAATTAATACATCGATGCGGCCAAAGTGAGTTTTTGCAGTTTCAATTGCTTCAAAACTTGCTTTTTTATCAGTAACATCAAGTTTTAGTACCAATAGATTTGAAGAAAATTCTTTTGTAAGTTCGGTTAATGTTTCAGGGTTACGAACAGCCGCAACTACGTTATCGCCGCGTTGTAAAAAAGCTTCTGCCCAGATCCGGCCGAATCCGCGGGATGCGCCCGTTATAAAAATTATTTTTGCCATTATATTTTTTTTAAAAATTTATAAGGACAAAGTTCTGCTAATTTAATACAGCTATTCTGATACAAAAGTAGGCAATAATGAAACGTTTATACGAAAGGTAGATATGGACCAAGCCAATCATTATTCCCGGTCCATAACCTTTTTACGGTGATTCAAACCCCAGTCTTTCAGGGAATAAATGATGGGCGTCAGCGTATCAGCATATTGCGCCAATTGATAGGTGATCTTCACCGGATAACCATCAATCACGGACCTGATGACCAAACGGTGCTGTTCCAGATCTTTCAATTCTTTTGCCAAAACTTTGGGCGTAATACCGGGGATACTTTCCAGTATATCGGTGAACCGATCGTTTCCAACACCTACCGAAATGATAATGGGTAGTTTCCATTTACCATTGATTACGTCGAGTGCATCCCTCACGGGCTTTATCGTTTCGATGCAATCACAATGTGCTTTTTTTGCTGCCATAAAACATCATTTAAAACCATTCCACTTTCCTTTGGGAAAGTACTATACAAAAGAAAGTATAAATTCACCAATTTTGCAAAAGAATTTATTGAGAATTTAAAAACCAAGCGTAATGAAAATAGGAATTATAGGTACCGGCGCAATCGGCGGCATCATCGCAAAGAAATTAGCTGCAACCGGTCACGAGGTAAAGATTTACAGCTCAGGAGGTCAGCAAAAATTGGAAGAAAGGGCTCGGGAACTGGGCGTTATTCCATCCACCAAAGACCAGATCATAGTGGATGTCGAGGTGCTTATTGTGTCCATTCCCACAATAGCTATCCCGGAATTATCAGATCTTATTGCAAAAGTTTCTAATAACGTGATCGTGATCGACACGTCGAACTATTATCCGTTCCGGGATGGCGAGATCGAAGACTTGAAGAATGGGAAAGTCGAAAGTGTATGGGTTTCAGAAACCCTGGGTAGACCGGTGATCAAAGCTTTTAACAATTTACTGGCGCATACCCTTGAATCTGGTGGCAAGCCTGAAGGTGTCAAAGACAGGATCGCGATGGCGGTGTCAGGCGACGACCAACAGGCCAAAGAGATAGTATCCACCTTGATCAATGATGCGGGGTTCGACGCTGTGGATGCTGGTACGCTTGCAGATTCCTGGAAGCATCAGCCAGGTACTCCGGCCTATTGTACAGAACTGACCGGTGAGGAACTCCACCAAGCGCTTGCTGACGGTGACAAAGAAAACGCCGCCTACTTGCGGGACCAGGCTATCGGAAAATTTATGAACTTTTCCATGCCGCCTGCGCATGAAGAAGTAGTGGCAATGAATCGTTCGTTGTTTCCTGAAAATCCTAACAGACACTGACCAACCGAGGCCGCTCAAAAGTCCCCAACGTCAATCAGCCATTAGAAGGTGTTAATGGTGGTTATTGTCAGTTTTTAACGCCACAATTTTCTTACAATCCTCAATAAAAAATATCTGGATAATTCAAATTTTTGGTTCAATTCAACCCTGCTAAAGACAAAAACAGAAGCTATTACTAAGCTTTATTGGTTTTATAAGCCGTAAAAAGCTTTCTAAATGTTGAAAGTATTCCCGCTGAATCATAAAGTCCAATTATAATTAAAACTCTAAGATATAAATTTCCAGGAGAGCTTATTTAAAAAGTAATTATTCCAAATTCTCTGTTAGAGATATTATCACTTTGTATACCTAAATAGATGGTGAGTAATGCTTGACGACTCCAAATTCACGGTTCAATTCAAATCCGCTCAGGCCTCTAAATCATTTCATGTGTCGGTTAGAAGCCGGAGTAAAATCATATCTGACTTTAACCATCTTCCCCGACATGTATACCTATTAACAATACACAACAACCCGAGCTAATCTTTAATTTCACTTACTTCCGCTCCTTATTAAACCTTTCTTTCCGTATTCTCGCGCTTCTTTATTAGTAAAATTTGATTTTTTAAAACATAAATACTTAAAAATCAATAAGTTAAATAAGATTAACATTTGTACCCCTATTTATAAACAATCGATTGCGGTACTCCATGTAATTTCATCCTATGTAAAAGCGGTAAGAGTTCAATAACTACCGCATGCTTGCCGTCTCAAAATGACCAGGCACGAAAACCAATTTTAATAGAAAACCTAATTTCAAAACTAAGCATTATGCCAAAACGCGTACCTATTAGCGCTTGTATAACTTGTCCGCCAAGCGGTTATACAAAGATCAGGAGTCAATTTATAATACCACACAGACAATTGCAGGCCGCCTGACCGTCCAAAGCAACAACTGGTAATACCACATCAAATTATCTGATTAACTATCTGTAAAAGTAAGTATTGAGTACGATCCTTCAGATCAATCACCTTCAGAAGATAATATGACGAATGGAAAGCCACACCAGAATTTAACCAATAATCTAATTAAAAATCCAATTATCAATCAATTATGAACCCCAATTAACATGGAAAAAAATTTACGAAAAAGATTAAGACCTGGTGCATTGATCTTATTGGCTTTGCTATTGCTAAGCCTCACAAGTTATGCACAAACGATAAAAATTACAGGTAAAGTTACAAGTGCAGACGACTCCCGGCCAATGCCCGGTGTAACCGTTAAAGTAAAGGACTCGCCAACAGGTA
The DNA here is from genome assembly GCF_041355315.1 of Mucilaginibacter sp. RCC_168. NCBI lineage: Bacteria > Pseudomonadati > Bacteroidota > Sphingobacteriia > Sphingobacteriales > Sphingobacteriaceae > Mucilaginibacter > Mucilaginibacter sp. RCC_168. The sequence continues at coordinate 10,444 of NZ_JBFUPN010000038.1, read as the reverse complement.
CACTGTCCGGTGCAGATGGTAACTATTCTATTAATGCAAAACCCGGAGATGTGCTGGTTTTTAGTTTTATAAGCTATAACCCTCAGCAAATATACATAGGCTCATCCACCGTTATTAACGTAGCACTCAAACCTTCAACCAACGATTTGAGTGAGGTTGTGGTAATTGGTTACGGTACAAGGAAGCGCCCCGATCTTACCGGTGCAATATCATCGGTTACAAGTGCCGATCTGTTAAAGACCCAGCCTTCCACATTTGACCAGGCCCTGCAGGGCAGAGTGGCGGGTGTAGTTGTGCAGCAAGTGTCTGGTCAGCCTGGTGGTGATGTGAATGTTCAGATACGGGGTTTGGGCGGCTTTACCGGTGCCCCCCCTCTATATGTTATTGATGGCGTGCAGATACCGCCTAATGGACAATCGGCTATTCCAGGCAACGGCACCAATCCATTATCCAGCATCAATCCATCAGATATAGCCTCGATAGATGTATTAAAAGACGCTTCAGCGACGGCTATTTATGGTTCTCAGGCATCTAATGGTGTAATTATTATTACCACCAAGAAAGGGTCTGTAGGTCCCCCGCTCATCAGCTATGATGGTTACAGGGGCTGGCAAAAATTGCCTAAGTATTATGATGTAATGGACTTACGGCAATATGCCACCTTCATGAACGAAAAAGGTGTTATTATTGGTTATGATTTGCGCCCGCAGTTTGTCAATCCACAATACCTGGGGCCGGGTACCAACTGGCAAAAAGCGTTGTTCCGTACAGCACCAATGCAAAACCATAATTTAGCCATTAGCGGCGGTGACGCCAGAACCAAATATTATATATCAGGTACATATTTCTCGCAAACAGGTATAGCACTGGGTTCGGACTTTAAAAGAACTTCAGTTAAAGCAAATATTGATAATAAAACAACTGATTGGTTAAAGGTTGGCATCAACTTGAATATGGCGCATGTAGCAGAAAACGTTACCACTTCCAATACAGGCGTAATATTGCAGGCACTTAACCAAACGCCTGATGTAGCTGTAGTAAACCCTGATGGTACCTGGGGCGGCAATGACCCGAACATTTATGGTGCTACCGGTACTAACCCATTCGCAATAGCTACTATTGTGAAAGATTTTAAAAGCCGTTATCAGCTATTTAGTAATGCTTATGCCGAAATTCAATTTACACGGGATTTAACCCTGCGTAATGAAGTGGCCGGAAATTTTGACTTTGCCAATGAGGATTATTTTAATCCGAGCTATGTTATGGGCGCTTATACCAAGAACAATAATAGTGGCACGGCTACAAATGCGCAAAATTTCTATAATTCAATCACTAATTATTTAACCTATCAGCATACGTTTGCCCGAAAATACTGGGTAAACGTAGTAGCAGGTCACGAAGCACAGTTGTTGAAGAGCAGCGGCGTTTCTGCTACCCGCACCAATTTTGCCAGTAACAATGTACAAACAATCAGTAGCGGCGACGCGACAACCGCAACCAATACCGGTGTTAAAGGGCAGGGCTCTTTAGAAGCTTACTTTGGCAGGGCAAACTTTACCTATGATGATCGTTATTTGTTAACTGCTACAGTACGGCATGACGGCTCGTCAAAATTTGCAGAAGCGCAACGGTGGAATACCACTTACTCGGGCGCATTGGCATGGAAGATAAACCATGAAAGCTTCCTTAAAAGTGTAAAAGCCATCAATGATCTTAAGCTCAGGCTTGGTTATGGGCTTGTAAACAACCAAAACATTGCAGAGTATGCTTATGGTTCCACTTTGAGTACTATACCAACCGGCTTGTCTGGTAACTCGCAAATAACTACTACTACGGGTAACCCTGATATCAAGTGGGAAACTACAAAATCATACAATGTTGGCCTTGATGCAGCTGTTGTCAACGGACGGATCAATTTTTCTGCCGATGTCTATTACCGCAAAACAAATAATCTGTTATTAAGCCTTACACTGCCCTATTACTCAGGCACATTTGCTTCCGGCGGATATTCGCCAGGTGCTGTGCAGGCTCCATATGTAAACGTAGGTGCAGTTAGCAACAAGGGTTTCGAATTTACATTGTCTACCCAAAACATCAAATCGAAAGATTTTAACTGGAACAGCAACATTACATTTACCAGAAACATCAATAAGGTACTCAACTTAGTTGACGGCACCCCGGCAATTTACGGCTCTGTAACCAAAACTGTTGTAGGCCGTTCCATCGGCGAATTTTACGGGTACCAGGTACTTGGGATCTATAAAAATGCTGCCGACTTTAAAAAATATCCTGCGCTGCCTCAAAACGGAAGCGGGCCGATACCTATAACACCAGGGTCTGGTGGTGTTTGGGTAGGTGATGTTATTTTTAAAGACATTAACGGTGATGGTAAAATCGACGCCAACGATCAAACCTTTTTGGGTTCACCTTTACCTAAATTCCAGTATGGGATCAACAATAGCTTCAGCTATAAAAATTTCGACCTGAATATCTTTATGACCGGTAACTATGGTAATAAAATTTATAACCAGTTAAAGGTAAACGGCGATAACCCTAATCAAAACTTTGGCTATTTCCCATCTGTATTCAACTATGCCAAAATCGGGTTAATAGATCCAACAGGCTCTACATCTGATATTAACAATGTATATATTACCAATCCGTCCACCAATATTACCCGGATAAGCCAGAGCAGCGGCAACGATAATCAGCGTTTTTCTGATAAGTATATCGAAAGCGGATCATTTTTAAAATGTAAGAGTATTGCCTTAGGTTATAGTTTTTCAAACAGCTTTTTAAACAAGATCAAATTACGGTCATTAAAGGTATATGTTAACGTTACCAACGTTTTCACTATTACCAAATATACCGGCTATGACCCGGAAATAGGCTCCTGGAACCCTTTAGCAGCAGGTATTGATAATGGATATTACGCGCAGCCACGGGTTTATACAGTTGGTCTTAACGTATCTCTAAATAATTAAAACTAAGATTATGAAACGTATTAAAATAAATATAGCCCTGTTGGTTATCAGTATTGTTATGATAAGCAGCTGTAAAAAAGATTACCTTAACCGCCCCCCTTTAACCGGTATTACTACCGATAATTTTTATAAAAGCGGCTCAGATTTAAGGTTGGCTACAGCTACATTATATGCCCAGCCTTGGGCCGGCTGGAACAATTTTCCGCTGTTGGGTATTGGTGATATCATGAGCGGCAATATGATACAACCATATAACGCGGACCTGGTTCAATTTACCTCTTTTTCAATTACACCTCAAAACGGCAATTTAGCACAGTCGTGGCAAAGCTTTTATGACATTGTAGCGCATTGTAATATCAATCTTAAAGCTATTAACACAAAGATGCCCGATAGTGTTGCTGTAAAAAGTAAAACAGGAGCTATTGGCGAAATAAGGTTTATACGCGCGACGTCCTATTTTTACCTGGCTCAATTATGGGGAGCGGTGCCCATTATTGAAGATAACGACAAGCTGATAGCCAATCCACTGGTGCCACGTCATAAGCTCGAAGATGTTTATAAATTTATTATCAATGATTTAAGATATGCAGTTACTAATCTGCCGAAGACAGATCAACCGGGACGCGTAACTACGTGGTCTGCCCAGGGTTTACTGGCAAAGGTATATTTAACAAGGGCTGGTTTAAATCAAAAGGGCACCCGTAATCAATCTGATCTGGACAGTGCTGCTTATTATGCAGGCAATGTTTGCAATACCAGTGGTTTAACGCTTTTACCAAGTTACTACAATCTTTTCAGAACGCAGTTTAATGATAACCCAGAATCACTGTTCGCATTTCAATGGGCTCCTGGCGTAGGGTACGCACAAGGAAATTCCATACAAGCTCAATTCGCACCAAGCGGCAGCCTTGTTACCGGAGGAGGTGGCTGGGGCGGAGCCATCGGCCCTACCATAGATCTTGCTAATCTGTATACCCCACAGGATTCTGTACGCCGCAAAGCCACATTTATGCTTACCGGCGATAAATATCCCGAACTTAACGTTGCAGGCGGGGGATATACTGCTACTGGTGTAAATGTTAAAAAACATATAGTTGGTACTGCTGCGGATAATAATTCGCCGACTATGGACCTCTGGTCGTCTGTTGAGCATAATGCGGTGTTGCGCCTGGCCGATGTATATTTAATATATGCCGAAGCTTTATTGGGTAACAACGCCACTACTTCCAATGGTCAGGCATTGCAATACTTTAACGAGGTACGTACAAGGGCCGGAGTTGATAAGGTTACCAGCCTTACTCCTGATATTATCCGGAACGAAAGACGCATTGAGCTGGCATTTGAAGGACAGTACTGGTTTGACTTGGTACGCCTTTCTTACTATGATCTGCCAGGAGCGGTTTCGATACTTCATAAACAGATTACGCCAACCACAAATCAAAATAATTCGATGCCTCGAACACAGTTCAGTTACGATCCGGTTACAAGAATTAAAACACCCTTACCCAATGGCCTGATCATGACGGAGCCTACCGCCGCGACGTTTATCTTGCCTATACCGGCAAATGATCAAACTGCAGATCCAAAATTATTAGAACCGCCTGTTTCTTATTATAAGTAATCAGAATCATATAGAAATTCTCAAAAGTCATGAAAAAATTAAATCATCATATCAAAAGCTACTTGTTGCTTGCCTTGCTTGCTACTTCAGCTTTTATTCAATCCGGCTGTAAAAAGGATTCGTCCTCATCATCAAAGGGTAACCCGGTAATTACAGCCATACGCAATTATATAGCTCATCCCGGAGATTCGCTTTTAAGCAGCGCTGGTACGGGTCAGTGGATCGTGATCTCTGGTAAAAATTTGAAAGGAGCGTTGGCTATTAATTTTGACGGTGTAAAAGGCTCTTTCAACGATGCCTGGTTCTCCGATACCAGTGCGATTGCCCTGATACCGGCAATTATCGCTTTCCCATCGGTACCTTCAGATAAACTGAATACCATACAATACATTACCAATCACGGTCAAACCACGTTTTCATTCCCTATTGTTGCCCCGGCACCCACCATTTCGGGTATTTCTAACGAAGATGCCAATCCTGGCGATTCGATTAAAATTAACGGGCTTAGCTTTTTCTTTATCAAAAGTGTCGTTTATGGCGGCGTTGATATAACCAGCTATAAGGCATCAAATGATGGTACATCCATCAGCATGGCAGTACCAGCCGGTTTGACCAATGGCGGTCCGGTTATGGTAACTACAAAGTCAGGTGCCGATACTACAGCATTCAACGTACATGATTTTGTTACGGGCGTGTTTTGTAACTGGGATAATATTAATACCTATCCCTGGGGATCGGACACCCATAGCAGTTCTGCTGATTTTCCTGGCAATAACGGTAGTTATAACGTACTTACGGCCACAAATCTTGCAGGGAATGATTTTGCCTGGTATAATGGTGGCCGTGGTGTAAATATGGGTGCAGGGCAATGGGTGCCTACGGCTAATGTAGGTGCCAGTCTTGATAGCTATGCAGTTAAATTTGAAATATCTATTCCGAAAACTACACCGTGGGTTAACGGTTCGATTTACGTATCGGTAAATGCAAGCTTTAATTATATAGCTCTGTATGCTCCCTGGAAAAGTGCCGGCGGTACTACTCCGTTTACTACTACCGGCTGGCAAACTGTAACTATCCCGCTGTCAAGTTTCAGAACCAATAATGGTACTGGTACACAGGTAGCATCTATAAAGGACTTACTTGGTGCAAGCGGGAAGGCGGGAATGAATATTTGGTACATCAATGATGGATCCACACCGGTTACGGCATTTAAGATGGCTATTGATAATATCAGGGTAGTAAAAATTAAATAAGAGAGAGTTTTAGTTGATTATAAGTGAATGCCTGGGGCCTTTATAGAAGGCCCTGGCATTTTTTCATGTATCACCGGGCTCGATTATGCATTGTGGCCTGGCTTTAAGGACTTTACAAGAATTGGCCAGGTAAATTTATCACCATGAATTATAAAAATGAAAAATCTATTTTTTTTTAAAATATTAATATCGATTACAATAATATCTTTTTTCTCCTGTAAAAAGACAAGTAATGCGGCACCGGAACTAACCGTAAATCAGACCGCGCTAACTTTTGCACCCGAAGGCGGAACTCAGGATTTTTCCATTACATGTAATGCAGCATGGAATATCGTTAATCCAGGCTCTTCCTGGCTGCAACTAAGCACCACCTCAGGCAATAGCGGCAGTATCGTTATTCATATCAAAACGTTATCGGAAAACGGTACAGGATCAACGCGTTCAAGTACCTTAACCATAGGCTCTTCCAATGGTCAGGCAAGAAGCTTAAAAGTATCTCAAACATCTAATATCTATCCCAGCTATAATACTTCGCCAAAAGCCGCCGACGCAAGCGGAATGAATAGCAATGCTGTTCAGCTTGCCGCAAAGATCAAGTTAGGATGGAATATTGGTAATACCCTGGAAGCACCTGGCGGAGAAACAGGCTGGGGAAATCCTGCGATTACGGAGGATTATATTAAAGCTGTGAAACAACAGGGATTTAATGCCATACGTCTTCCATGCGCATGGAACTGGGGACATTTAAGTAACCAGGCAACAGCACAAATAGATGCCAATTGGCTTAACAGAGTAAAAGAAGTGGTGGGATATTGCGTAAAAAATGACATGTATGTATTGCTGAACATACACTGGGATGGCGGCTGGCTTGAAAATAATATTACCCAGGCAAAACAGGATTCTGTTAATGCTAAACAAAAGGCATTATGGGAACAAATAGCAACAGCCATGCGCGATTTTGACGAGCATTTGATGTTTGCCAGCGCCAATGAGCCTGCAGCAGATGATGCCGCAGCAACCGCAATACTTTCTACCTATCATCAAACCTTTATTAACGCGGTTAGATCAACCGGTGGTAAAAACGCTTACCGTGTGTTGGTAATTCAGGGCCCCTCTACTAATATGGAGAAAACAAGTGATTTTATGACCACTCTTCCGCAAGACCAGGCTGCAGCCAAGCTGATGGTTGAAGTGCACTATTACTCACCATTTCAATTCTGCTGCCTGCTGGACAATGATGCCAGCTGGGGTAAAATGTTTTATTATTGGGGCACAGGGCACCATTCGGCTATCGAACCTGAACGAAATGCCACCTGGGGCGAAGAAAGTGATGTTGACGCTTCATTCAGCCTAATGAAAACAAAATTCGTTGATAAGGGAATTCCTGTTCTTTTAGGTGAATATGGTGCCTACAGGCGCGACAACACAGCGCACGTTCCTTTGGATTTGCCAACGCACGAAAGTTCGGTAGACTACTGGATTACTTACGTTACAAAGCAAGCTAAAACAACCGGCATGCTGCCATTTTTCTGGGATACAGGCGGCGCGCTGGACAGAAGAAATTATACTGTAAAAGATCAGCGTACAATAACCGCCATCAAACAGGGCGCAAATTAAATAAAGAAGGCACTAAAAAAGAAGCTATTTTCTATATAGAAAATAGCTTCTTTTTCTTTGGCGGATTTGGACAAGGTGATGGAGAGCGTTTTCAAATAGGCGATTCTCAGAGCCTCTATTTTACTTGTGCAATCACCACTTTAACTTTAAAATACTTTTCAGTGTCCTCTAAATAAATACCGGGACCTTAACAGAGGATTCCGGCATTTTACATCAAAAAAACTAAAAGTTACCCATTTATGGAAGCCAGGTTATGATAACCTGCAAACATTTACGTTGGTTAATTCCCAAGTGTTTTGATGGCTAAAGTTGCTTCAGACAGATCGGCCGAACTCACCGTAAGTTTAATATCACCGGCATTATGGGTGCTCCTGATAACAATCATCGCCTGTCCGTGCCACGCCTTGCGTGAGTTGCCTGTATATGCGTCAAAGTCTTTGATATCGGCATTGTCAACTCCGGCTATTATACCCGGCCCTTCAATCTTAAAATACAAACGGTTGGCCGCATTCGGCTGAATTATACCGCCTTTATCCGTTACTTCAATTCTCACATACGACAGGTCCTGCCCATTAGCCAATATCTCTTTACGGTCAGCAATGAGTTTGATCTTTGCGGCATGGCCGGAAGTTTGCAGAATAGCGGATTCTGTTTCCTTATTATTTTCAACAGCTACTGCCTTGAGGTTTCCGGAGGCATAAGGCACTGAGAAAGTAGCTTTAAATTCCTGTTCTTCTGTTGTCGGTTTTTCGCCGAGAAGTTTGTCGTTAAGATAAAGTCTTACTTTCGGATATTTTGAATATACCTCTACATCGATATTCTTTCCCTCAAAACCGGGCCATGTCCAGCTTTCCCAGGTAGGCCATACCGACCACCTGGTCTCTTTGATTTCCAATGGCTCGGGGTTGGGTTCACGGACAGCCATATATAACTTCTCCTTATCATTGTACAGCAAGTCCCGGTAATGTGATATAGGTTTTCTCCATCCGGTTAAATCTATATCACCACAATAAGCGGCATGCCAGGGGAAAAAATCATTTTCCCAATTTTCTCCTGGTACATCGCCCGAATAATACGAGCGCCCAATTCCCGACTCTCCCAGATAGTCAATTGCCGACCATACAAAATCACCAATAATGTAATTATTATTCTGCACCAGCTTCCAGTTAGCAAACGCGTCCCGTGGATAGGATTCTGTTTGAACAATAATTCGGGAAGGGATTCTTTTATGATCTGCAGGAGCGCTTTGTAATTGGTAATTATAACCGCAAACGTCATGAACAGCCATAAGGGGATCAAAAGATTCCCATTCATTACCCCAGGTAACGATGGCTGATGTAACCGGTCTTGTTATATCTATATTTTTAACAGCGCCCGCAAGCATTTTAGCAGTTATCACGGCTTCGGGTGTTTTTCTTTCCGATACTTCATTACCAATACTCCACATAAAAATTGACGGGTGATTCCTGTCGCGCAATACCATTGTTTCCAGATCACGCTTCCACCAATGATCAAAATATACAGAATAATCGTGTTTGTTCTTACCACCCCTCCAACCATCAAAGGCTTCATCAATAACCAATAAGCCTAACCTGTCACAAGCGTCTAAAAAAGCTTCGGAAGGGGGATTATGGGAAGTTCTTACCGCATTAAACCCGGCAGCCTTCAGCAACTCTACCTTACGCTCCTCCGCCCGATCAAAAGCCGCGGCACCCAGGCAACCATTGTCGTGATGCACGCATCCACCGCTTAGCTTAACCATTTTGCCATTAAGCTGAAAACCATCCTCGGCGGTAAACTTTAAGGAGCGGATACCAAAAGTGATCTCTGTTTGGTCCATAATATCATTATCCTTTGATACCTGGATCTGAGCCTGATATAAATGAGGGCTTTCCGGTGCCCATAGTAAGGGCTTTGATACTTTTATAGTTTGGATGATTTCCTTTTCCTGATGAGCGGGTAACTCTATCGTTCTGGTGTTATTTCCGGCATCTTTAGCAGATCCTGTCAGGATCCGGGTATTAATAACGACTTTTTGTGAAAAGGCGGTTTCATTCTTTATTGTAGTGTTAACCTGAACAGATGCCTGTTTTGAAGATACCTCCGGAGTTGAAACCGCTACTCCCCAATCTGCTACGTGTACGGGGTTAAAAACCTTCATCCAAACATGGCGGTAAATCCCTGAGCCACTGTACCACCTGCTGTTTATTTGCCGTGAATTATCTACACGCACAGCTATCACATTTTCTTTGTTAAAATCAAGATACGGTGAAAGATCATAACTAAATGAAGAATAACCATAAGGGCGCACACCAAGTGATTTCCCATTGATGAATACCTCGGAATTCATGTATACGCCTTCAAAATAAATGGAAACACTTTTTCCCTTCCACTCAGAGGCAATCTTGAACGTTTTCCTGTACCAGCCAACACCCGCTGGAAAATAACCGCCTGCTCCTCCCGTTGGATTTTTAGGGCTTATCTTTCCTTCAATACTCCAGTCATGCGGCAAGTCGAGACTACGCCAACCAGTATCGCTGAAATTTTTTAATTTGGCCAGCGTATCGTCGCCCAGCCTAAATTTCCAATTGTAATCAAACAGTTGTTTTCGTTCCATACCTCTCTGGGTTTGGGCAAAACTTACAATACTGTTGGCCAAAAGCAAAATGGCTATAATTATTGCTTTCATAAAAATGATATGCTTAACACAGTTATTTAACCAGGATTTTTACTGTTTTTGAAATACTGCGTGATGAATTACCTAATTGAAGAACATACTCGCCGGCTTCCGCATTCCACGCTTTTTTTGATGCATCATAAAATGCCAGGTCAGTAACCTTTACATCCAGTTCTACCATTTTTGTTTCGCCTGGTTGCAGAAATACTTTTTTGAACCCTTTAAGCTCTTTTTCTGGACGCAATACCGAACAAACCGGGTCGCTTACATATAACTGCACCACTTCGGCTCC
>NZ_JBFUPN010000037.1:0-43009 GCF_041355315.1 Mucilaginibacter sp. RCC_168 | reverse complement strand
GATATGATCACCCTAAACAACCAAAAATAAACCCCCTAGTTTGTCCTCGAATTACTAAACCCTTACAGCAATGACATGTTAATTATGAATATAAAGCTAACCATAAAAACAAAAGAGGCTCCAATTTGGAGCCTCTTTTAATATCATTTATAGTAATTTTTATACAGAGAAGCTTTCGCCGCAACCACATGTACGGCTTGCGTTAGGGTTATTGAATGCAAAGCCCTTTCCGTTCAAACCATCAGAAAAATCAAGTTCGGTACCGGCAAGGTACAGGAATGACTTCATATCAAGTGCGAAACGAACACCTTTATCTTCAAAAAACTGGTCGCCTTTTTTCTCTTCGTTATCAAAATCAAGATTATAAGATAAACCTGAGCAGCCACCACCCTGAACAGATACACGCAGGAAATAAGAGGCATCAAGCCCTGAATCCTGTATCAGGTGTTCTATTTTGCTTTTTGCTTTATCAGTTACAGTTACCATATTGTTTTAGATGTGAGATATGAGATGTTAGATATTAGACTTAAAAAATATTTTCCGGGTTAGCACAAAATCTCAAATCTCATATCTAATATCTCAAATCTAATTAATGATGTACTTTTTCGCTTTCAATTGGCGCTAAGCCGTTTTTTACACGGAAATCATTGATCGCAGCTTTGATAGCATCTTCTGCTAATACTGAACAGTGGATTTTAACAGGTGGCAGAGCCAACTCTTCAACGATATCCATGTTGTCAATTTTCATCGCGTCGTCGATGCTTTTACCTTTTAACCACTCCGTGGCTAAAGATGAAGAAGCGATAGCCGAACCGCATCCGAAAGTTTTAAATTTTGCATCGGTGATAACATTGTTATCATCCACCTGTATTTGCAGGCGCATTACGTCGCCGCACTCAGGTGCACCTACTAAGCCGGTACCAACTTTGTGGCTGCTTTTATCCAAAGTTCCCACATTGCGGGGATTAGTATAATGATCGATTACTTTATCTGAATATGCCATTTTCTTTTAATTATTGAATTAGTGAGTTAATGAATTATTGAATAATCTGAACTCGTAATATTTTATCTTTTAAAGCATCTGCACATTTGGAATCTGCACATCTGCATATTTTATTAATGTTCTGCCCACTCAATAGAGTTAAGGTCGATGCCTTCTTTAAACATTTCCCAAAGCGGTGATAGTTCACGCAGGTGGGTAACCGCTTTTTTGGTTACTTCAACGGCGTAATCAACTTCTTCTTCGGTAGTGAACCTGCCTAAGCCAAAACGGATAGACGAGTGTGCCAGATCATCTGATAAACCTAAGCTTTTCAGTACGTATGACGGCTCCAGTGAAGCTGATGTACAGGCTGATCCGGATGATACAGCAAGATCTTTCATAGCCATCATTAAGCCTTCACCTTCAACATATTTAAAGGAGATATTGGCTACATGCGGCAGGCGATGTTCTACATTCCCGTTTACATAGCTTTCTTCCAGTACGGTTAACGCTGATTGCAGTTTGTCGCGTAAAGCTGAAAGACGTTTTGCTTCGCTTTCCATTTCCAGAGCGCAAAGCTCACAGGCTTTACCTAAACCAACAATACCAGGAACGTTCAAGGTGCCTGAACGCATACCACGTTCATGGCCTCCACCGTCCATTTGAGCGGTAACTTTAACACGCGGGCCTTTACGACGTACGTATAAGGCGCCAACACCTTTAGGACCGTATATTTTGTGTGCCGATAAAGCCAGCAGGTCAATGCCATCAGCATTAACGTCAACCGGTATTTTACCAACAGCCTGGGTAGCATCTGTCATAAACAATGCGCCATGTTTGTGTGCAATAGCAGCAATTTCTTTAACCGGCTGAATTACACCGATCTCATTGTTGCCGTACATGATCGATACCAGGATGGTTTCTGGTGTCATATTTTTTTCCAGTTCAGCCAGATCAATCAATCCATCTTCTTTTACCGGCAGATAGGTAACCTTTCCTCCCAATTTTTCTACGTGTTTACAGGCATCAAGCACAGCTTTATGTTCTGTAACAGCAGTGATAATGTGGTTACCTTTATCTTTATACATTTCAAATACGCCTTTAATTGCAAGGTTATCTGATTCAGTAGCGCCCGAAGTGAAAATGATCTCCTTATCAGATGCGCCAATTAATTTGGCTACCTGCTCACGTGCATAATCAACAGCCTCTTCAGCCACCCAGCCAAAAGCATGGTTACGGCTTGCCGCATTACCGAATTTTTCGTTAAAATAAGGTAACATAGCTTCCAGGACCCGCGGATCCATCGGAGTTGTTGCATTATTATCTAAATAAATTGGGATATTCATATCTTAAGTATATTAACAGAACAAAGATACGCAAGTTTTTATTTAAATTCATTCAAAACAAACGGCAAATTATTAATCCTGACCATTAATTTACAATATTTGGACATGAACAAAGTTGAACATATCGGTATTGCGGTAAGTGATATTAAAACAGCGAGTGATATATATGAAAAGTTGCTAAATACCGGCATTTATAAAACAGAATTGGTGGAACAGGAAGGGGTGGAGACCGCTTTTTTGAAAACCGGTCCTAATAAAATAGAATTGTTGCAAGCTACACACGCCGATAGCCCGATAGCTAAATTTATAGCAAAAAAGGGCGAAGGGATACACCACATCGCTTTTGAGGTTGATGATATTGAGGCAGAAATGTTAAGGCTGAAAAATGAAGGCTTTGTGCTCTTAAGCGATAAACCAAAACCCGGTGCCGATAACAAACTGGTATGTTTTGTGCATCCAAAAAGCGCGGGTGGGGTACTGGTAGAATTGTGCCAGGAAATAAAAATAGCATAAGATTGGATAATGGTTTGCGCTCAATCACAGACAGTTCTCCAATTTTGTTAGCTGATTTTAATATCAAATAAAACTTTTAGCTTTTTGACTTTTTAATTTTGAATTTTTGATTATATTTGCGCCTCTTTTAAAAAGTACAGAAGGTATAAGTTTATATATAATGAAAAAAGATCTGCATCCATCAAACTATAGATTAGTTGTATTCAAAGACATGTCAAACGACTATTCTTTCATAACTAAATCCTGCATCGATACCCGTGAATCCGTAAAATGGGAAGACGGTAATGAGTATCCATTAGTGAAATTAGAAATTTCGCATACATCTCACCCTTTTTATACCGGTAAAATGAAACTGGTTGATACTGCAGGACGTATCGATAAATTCCGCTCACGTTACAACAAGAAATAATTACTTGTTGAATTAAATATTTAAAAGTCGCCCGATACATCGGGCGACTTTTTTTATTTTTGCTCCATGTCTATTATCCTTTTTGACGATAACGCACGCCAAACGCTACTGCCCCTTACTTATACCCGGCCTGTTGCCGATCTGCGGATAGGTATATTAACCATAGCCGAGAAATGGGCAAAGCATTTAAATACAGATCATTCTTTTCATACTGCTGATTATTTACAGACAAAGTATCCAGCTAAGATCGACACCGATAATTTATTTATAAACGGAGCTGTTTGCCCTGACGAGAGCCTGCTGGAAGCTATTGATAAATTAAAAACGGGTGAAGCGCTTAAATATAATGATCAATTACTGGCAGTAAAACTAAACCAAACCAATGCAGGTAGTTTTGATCCGGAAGCTAAATTTGACAGTATTGTTAATTACCCAAATCTTTTTGTCGCTATTCGTTATCCCGAGGATGTTTTCCGGAAAAATGACATCGAACTGCGTAAGGATTTTCAGCTACTTACCAAAGGCCGTACCAGCACAACCATAAGCGCCACAAACGTTATTATTGGTAACGATTTTTTTGCCGAAGAAGGTGCAGTTGCCGAATGTTCAACATTCAATACCACGAATGGCCCTATATACTTGTCAAACGATACCGAAGTTTGGGAAGGTACCCACATTCGCGGCGCTTTTGCTATTTGCGAACATTCACAGGTGAAAATGGGCACAAAGATCTACGGCGCTACAACGGTTGGGCCATATTCGCGTGTGGGAGGTGAGATAAACAATGCGGTAATGTGGGGTTATTCATCCAAAGGACATGAGGGTTACCTGGGTAATTCTGTACTGGGCGAGTGGTGCAATATTGGAGCCGATTCCAATAACTCCAACCTCAAAAATAACTATGCCGAGGTTAAGTTGTGGGATTATACTACGAAGGGCTTCCGTAAAACAGGTCTGCAATTTTGTGGTCTGATTATGGCCGATCATGCTAAATGCGGCATTAATACCATGTTCAATACCGGAAGCGTAGTAGGGGTAGGGTGCAATGTTTTTGGCGCGGGTTTTCCGCGTAACTTTATCCCCGACTTTTCCTGGGGCGGAGCGGCAGGTCTTGAGGTTTACGAGCTCAACAAAATGCTCGAAACTGCTCAGAAGGTTTTTGAACGCCGGGAGCATCGCCAGTTTAACCAAATGGAGAAAGATTTGTTGAAGCGAATATTTGAATTAACCGAAGAATACAGGAAATTTTAAGCGGATATATCTGTAAAGACGAATATTTGCGTCTCTCAATAATTTATCAACTCAATAAAAACAATCATAAAAAACACCATCATGAGAAAAAAAATTGTTGCCGGTAACTGGAAAATGAATCTTGACTATAACGAAGGTTTAGGCGTATTTTCTGAAATCATCAACATGATAAAAGATGAAGCTACCGGTACACAGGAAGCGGTTATCTGCAGTCCATTTATCCACCTGCATAGCCTGGTACAATTGGCAAAAGGATATACTAAAGTTTCGTTAGGAGCTCAGAATGCACATCAGGCAGAATCAGGGGCATATACCGGCGAAATATCTGCCAAAATGATCAAATCAATAGGCGCTGCTTATGTGATCCTTGGTCACTCAGAGCGTCGCCAGTATTTTGGTGAAAGTAATGAACTGCTTGCAAAAAAAACAGATACGGTACTGGCAAATGATCTTCGCCCTATATTCTGTATCGGCGAAACTTTACAGGAACGCGAAGCTAACAAGCATTTTGATGTGATCAAAAGCCAGCTTGCTGAAGGCGTATTTCACCTGGATGCGGCGCACTTTTCAAAGTTAGTTATCGCTTACGAGCCGGTTTGGGCTATTGGTACAGGTGTAACTGCGTCATCAGAGCAGGCACAGGAAATACATGCGTTTATCCGGAAAGAGATTGCTGCTAAATACAACCAGGAAGTAGCTGATAATACCACTATTTTATATGGAGGCAGCTGCACCCCTAAAAACGCACCTGAGTTGTTTGCTCAACCTGATATTGATGGTGGTTTAATAGGCGGCGCTTCCCTTAAATCGCGCGATTTTGTGGACATTGTAAAAGTATTCAATTAATTAGATTGAGGTATGAGTATTGAGATAACAATGCACTTATGCTGATGGCAAACAGAAACAGATTTGTGATGTTAGATAAAAATAATTTCAGATCTCAATATCTCCATACTCATATCTAATCATGAGGAAGCTATTAAAAGTTATTTTACCCATTTTAATTGATTTCGGCATTTATTGGGCCGTGGTGGAGTACAATATGCCTACCCATCCCATGAAGCTGATTGAGATAGGCGAGGGTAACTTATATAGTTTAATGGCTTACTTTCATCTATTCTGGCCCCTGCTGCTTGCGGTTGGTATTTTAACTCAATACATTATTGTGGTGCCATTATGGGATAATTATGCTATAAAAAGCTTTAAAGCCCGTTTGATTATCGGGGGCTGTATTGCGGCGGTTTGTATAGCTTTCGCGGGGGGTATCAGTTATATCATATGGGATCAAACCGAAGGGACGGCGCCATTTTACAGCTTTTGGTGGTATATGTCCGAAATTCAGCTTTTTTACTGGGTTTTTACCTTTGTTATCCTGTTTTTGATCGACCGGCGCAGGTTTGTTAAGCCACCGGCGCCTGCAGAAGTGGAGATTCCGGCATAGGAATAGGCTACATAATGACTTATTAATAATAAATGAATTATTACGAACTACTTTTTACTACCATAACCACCGAAGATTACCAGCAGGACTTGCTGATCAATGCTTTGGGCGAGATAGGTTTTGATACTTTTGAAGAGGTTGAATTTGGCTTTAAGGCATATATCCCTACAAATGATTTTGATGAACAACAATTAAAAGAGCATCTGCTACCATATCAGGACATGTTCACTTTTAGCTATGAGATAAACTTTATACCACAAAAAAACTGGAACGAAGTATGGGAAAGTAATTTTGAACCCATTGAGATAGGGAATAAGATTTATGTGCGTGCAACATTTCATCCGGCCAAACCTGAGTTTCCATATGAGATCGTGATCGATCCGAAAATGGCTTTTGGCACAGGTCATCACCAAACCACATCCATGATGCTGGAATTCATATTAGAAAATGATTTTTCAGGTAAAAAAGTGCTTGATATGGGTTGTGGCACAGGTATCCTCGCCATTATGGCTGCAAAACTAAACGCCGCAGAAGTTACCGCGATTGATTATGACCCGGTATGCTATGACAGCACAATTGAAAACTCGGCCCTCAATCATGTAACCAATATCATTCCGCTGTGCGGTTCAAAAGAGGCGATCCCGAATGAACAGTATGATACTATACTGGCTAATATTAACCGCAATATCCTGCTTGACCAAATGGAGCGCTATGCCGCGACATTAAAGCCCGGAGGAGAGATTTATTTCAGCGGTTTCTATGAATCTCCTGACCTGGAAATCATTACCGATGAGGCGAGAAAATATGGTTTAAAATATATCTCGCATAAAAAAACGAATGATTGGGTAGCTGCTAAATTTGTAAAGTAGTTATTAGATATTTAAATGCCGCTGTTGGTCGCATAGTAGTACTTAACAGCGGCATTGCTGTATTAATAGCCTACGGTAAACCTGCGTTTTATAAACTGATTGTTTTCCAGTTCATCAATAACAGCCACAGCCAGGTCTTCAATAAGAATATTGTTTTCTCCTTTTTCATTAAATACCGGCTGATCGGTACCTAAGCGGAATTTTCTTAACGGTTCGCCATGCGCGTCGGGATGCATGTTTATGGCCGGACTTAAAAATGTCCAATCCAGATCTTCTTCTCTACGAAGAATATTCAAATAATCACGGGCGGCCGAAGCACCTGGCTTGTAGGCTGCCGGAAAGTTTGGAGAGTCAACCAATTGAACACCAGGCGTAATTTCCAGGCTTCCGGCACCGCCAATAACCAATAAGCGCTTAACACCTGCTTGTTTTACTGCCTGCTGAATAGCTTTAGAACCAGCAATAAAGTCATCATAAATGTTAGGGTTTGTCCAACCTGAATTGTAAGCGCTTACTACTGCATCGTGACCTTTAAGCACATCAGCCAGACTATCAATGTTGAATACATCAACAGCTTTCAATGTTAGTTTATCATTGGTTATATCCAATTTTTTTGGATCGCGGGCAATGGCTGTTACTTCATGACCTCGTAATAGCGCTTCGTTTAAAATGGTTTGTCCTACGTTACCTGTGGCGCCTATCAGTGCTAATTTCATAATGGATTTATTTTTATATTGTAATTAAATTTGTTACAGTTTTGTTTAAAAAAAATTATTTAAATTTTTGACTAAAATCTGCCAGAGTGATTTTTGTTAATTTACCGATGATAGCCGTGTCTACTTCTGTGGCTAAAGCATCCAGATGCTGGTTGATCTGCCTGCCAATAGCGCAGGCAGGATTGGGTAGATTTTTGGCCTGTCCAAGTGCCGGATGGCTTTTTACAGCCTTATATACATCAGCCAAGGCAATGTTATCCGGAGCTTTACCGAGGCTATAACCGCCTGTTTTTCCTTCTTTACTGTTAATCAATCCATAATTGCGCAGGTTGCGTATCTCTTTACGTACTAATGCCGGATTAATGTTGATGCTGCCAGCAATATATTCAGACGATAAAAGCTCGCCATTGGCCTGTTCAAGCAGAGTGAGAATGTGAATAGCTATCTGAAATTGCCCGTTCATCTGTAATTAAAAAAGTTACAGTACAAAAGTAAAATATATATTTTATAACCAGGTAAATTTTGATTATTTTAACATTAAATTACTTTTCAATGATGAATAATAACTTAATTAAGAATTAATGCGCTGATTTAATGATTGTTAAGAATACTCTTTGCGCGGTAAAAAAAACGTTAAACGAAGAATGTTTAAAAAAGTTTCACTTTTAAATAAAAAAAAGTGCAAATTAGTTGATAATTAGCGTAATAATAAATACTATTGTAAAGTAATTAACTTTCGCGAAACCTAACTATTACTATTATTAAACTTACATGAAAACACTTGGGAAAAAAATCAGACTGTTACGTCATCAAAAAGGGTGGAGCCAGGAAGATGTTGCAAAACGTTTGGATATCTCTATTCCAGCCTTTTCGAAGATTGAAACTGGAATAACCGACATCAATTTATCGAGGCTTGAGCAAATCGCAACTTTGTTCGAAATGTCTGTAGTTCAGCTTCTTACGTTTAACGATGCCGAACAGGATCAAAAATTTGTAAATGAACTTGAAACCGTTAACAAGCGGTTAATGGATCGGGAAACAGAAGTTATTGATCTGCAAAAAAAGGTGATCGAACTTTTTGAAGAATTAAGACACTCAAAAGCTACTGCATAATTTAAGGCCCGGTGTAATGCCGGGCTTAGTTAAAAAATGTAACGCATTGTTAAATGCTTTTTGCCAAATGTAGCCCCAACTGCACTGTGTATGGCAATCATTTTCTCATTAAAATCACCAACCCAGGATAATTCCAATTCGTCATATTGCTTTAAAGGCAAAACATATTCCTTTAATTTGATAAATATGGCTGACTCCAAACCATGCTTCTGAAACTTTTGTTTGGTACCCATAACAATGGCTCGCATGCGGGATACGCCCTTCCAGCGGTAATACAAAAATTTAAGTTTGCCTATTAAATTTAATTTTCCGTTAAGCGGTTTGAGCATCTGATTAGCGTCTGGCAAAATGATGATAAATGATGCAGGTTCATCATCTATATAAGCAAACCATATCAGTTTTTCATCCATCAATGGTTTCATTTTCTCAAAACTTTCGGCTATAGTCGCATGCGTAATGGGGACAAAATTTTCGAAATCTTGCCAGGCGTCATTGTATATTTCTATGAAATCGGCAGCAAACTTTTCCATTTCCTTTACCCTGAAATGCCGGAAATCATATCCCGGTTTCTTGATCACCCAATTGGCAATTTTGGTAAACCTCTCTGAAAATGGCTTGTGCACATCTAAATGATTGGTTATCTGTTCGTAAAGTGTTTTAAAACCGTAAGCCTCAAAAAAAGCCCGATAATAGGGGGGATTATAATTCATCCCATAAGAGGGATGGGTAAAGCCTTCAACCAACAGTCCCCAAAAATTATCATTTTCACCAAAATTGATAGGGCCGTCCATGGCTTGCATGCCGTTATCCTGCAGCCACTTTTTAGCGGTATCAAACAGTAAAAAGGCGGCGTCCTGGTTATTAATACATTCAAAAAAGCCCATGCCGCCTGTTGGCTGTTCATAATGATAGGCCTTTTTGTTATTAATAAATGCCGCAACGCGGCCAATTAACCGGTTATTATTATCGGTGAGTATCCAGCGTGAGCATTTTCCATCCTGGTGAAAGTTATTTTTTGTTGGATCAAATACGGCTTCAATATCATTATCAAGCGGACAAACCCAGGTTTTATCATCTTTATAAATAACACGGGCTACGTTTAAAAATGCTTTTTGGGTGGTGGTGTCTTTTACTTCTGTAGTGGTCATAGGGATGTTGCTCACGGCCAAATATAAAAAAAAGCATTCAGGGCATGCCACTGAATGCTTTTGTAAAAATGTGTATCTTAAAAATTAAAAGTCGTCGTCGTCATCATCGTCAAAAGACTCATACCCTGCTCTGCCCAAATCATCATCTAAGGGTTGATCATAATCGTCCTCATCCTCATCAACCACTTTTTTCTTTTTCGGAGTAAGCGATAGATCATCGTCGTCATCATTTTCGTCTTCTGAGTTGTCGATCTTTTTAGTGCTCGGTTTTTTTGGCGTTCCCATTGTAACGGATTTTTTTAGTAAAACTTTATCAATATAATTTAAATCGGCCTTAGGTTGTTTTTTTACTTCTGGCGGCTAATTCAGTAGTAAAAATAATTAAAATCATTTTTATTAAAAATATCTTTTAAAATTATTCTGTTTGTTCGCCTATGGATGCTGTGTTCGTTGTAAAATCCTTAATTTGAGGTAATTCATCTATGCTATTTATGCCAAAATAGTCCATAAACATGTTGCTGGTACCATATAGAATGGGTTTTCCAACGCTTTCAGACTTCCCGGTTATGGCTATCAGTTCTTTTTCCAGTAATTTTTGTATTGAGTAATCGCAATTTACACCGCGTATCTGTTCAACATCAGTTTTGGTTACCGGCTGCTTATAAGCAATAATAGCCAGTGTTTCTAAAGCCGCCTGACTAAGCCTTTTTTTAGAGCGCTGCAGCTGTAATAAATTGATAACCGGGTGATACTGTTTTTTGGTTAGAAACTGGTATCCATTGTTAATTTTAACCAACTCAATAGCCAGGCTATCATTACTATATTTGTTTTTGATAGCAGTTAAACTTTCATTGACCTCGTCGGCAGTGAAATCGCGCTCAAAGGCAGCTTGCAGGCAATACATGATCTCCTCCATGCGAATACCCTGTTCCGACGCGAAAATTAATGCCTCTATATGATGCTCCATTTTTGTGAGTGGTGAGTGGTGAATAGTGAGTGGTGAATAGTGAGCTGTGAATGGTTAGATAACTCCCCATTTTTCACTCACCACTCCCTATTCACCACTCACTTTAATAGTTTATAATCTGTTCTTCAATTTCGGCGGGGATATCGCGCCAGTCGTATTTCTGTGTACGCAGTTGTGGCTCAAAACCAGCTTCTTTGATAGAGTCCTGGATGCCTTTGGCGGTAAACCTATGTGGTGCCCCAGCTGCGGATACCACATTTTCTTCGATCATGATAGATCCAAAGTCATTAGCACCGGCATGTAAACAGATCTGTGCCACCTGTTTACCTACGGTGAGCCATGATGCCTGTATGTTTTTGATATTGGGCAGCATGATACGGCTCAGCGCTATCATACGGATATATTCGTCGCCGGTTACGTTGTTGGTAATGCCTCTTACTTTACGTAACAGGGTGCCATCGTCCTGGAAAGGCCAGGGGATAAAGGCTACAAAGCCATGGGCACCTTCCGGTTTTTCGGCTTGTACTTCGCGGATCCAAACCAGGTGTTCAAAGCGCTCCTCGATAGTTTCAATATGCCCAAACATCATGGTAGCGGATGTAGGCAGGTTAAGTTGGTGTGCCGCGCGCATTACATCGAGCCACTCTTTACCACCGCATTTACCTTTTGATATCAGTCGGCGAACACGGTCATTCAGAATCTCGGCGCCGGCACCTGGTAATGAATCCAGGCCAGCTTCTTTCATAGCCCTGAGTACGTCAATATGGGCCATACCTTCCAGTTTGGCTACGTGGGCTATCTCCGGCGGACCTAAGGAGTGCAGTTTTAACTTAGGATACAACTGTTTCAGCTCCCTGAACAAATCGGTATAAAATTGAAGACCCAAATCGGGGTGATGACCGCCTTGCAGCAGCAACTGATCGCCGCCATAGCGGAAAGTTTCCTCGATCTTCTTTTTATAAGTCTCAATATCAGTAATATAGCTATCCTCATGGCCAGGCCTGCGGAAAAAGTTACAGAACTTGCAATTGGCTATACAAACATTGGTGGTGTTCACGTTACGGTCTATCTGCCAGGTAACCTTGCCATGCGGAACCTGCTTTTTACGCAGTTCGTTGGCAGTGTACATCAAATCGGCAGTAGAGGCATTGTTATATAGATAAACCCCTTCGTCCTGGGTTAAAAAATCAAACCGCAAAGCGCGTTGCAACAGATCGGCTGTGTTCATTTAACAAAGATAAAACTTTAGATGATGAATAGTTTCATGTGGATTGTAAGATTGACAAATTAATGAGGTTGCTTTTTGAAACTTATTTTTAGGATTCTAAATCGGCTAAAAAAATTTCCTCAAAAGAAACCTTTTTAAACCCCAGATTTTAACATTTTTCGATTCAAAAACGGCCTGGAAACCGCTCAAAATTCATTCAAAACCATCGATTTTAACACTTTTTATTTAACACTTTTTAACAAATTTCAACACGGTTTTGAGGTGTTTTTAAAACTTTAAGAAGTATTAACTTTTTGATTGTCAAATAACTGAATACCAAATGGCCTGTTTTTAGGCCTTTTTATCCTTAACCAAACAGCCCGGTTCTCTTGGATTGGAGAACCGGGCTGTTGTTTTATACAATGTACGAAAATTTATGGATAAGTATGGTGATGGAAACCTGCACGCTGAAGACGACTCACCCCAGCATCGCTGCGCTTGCCGACCCTCTTTCAGCTTCGCTAGAAAGAGGGCTGGCGAAAATATTTGTCATACTGAACGGAGCGAAGCAGCTGTTCTGTAGTTTATCAATTCAAGAATAGATCCTTCGTTCCTCAGGATGACAAAACAACCCCCATTTTTTAAATTCCCTCTTTCCGCCGCAGGCGAAGAGAGGTGACCAAGCGTAGCGATGGTCGGTGAGTCGACTAATGTTTTAGTAATCCCGCTTAAAGATCTCTCCTCGTACCTCGTTCGAGATGACAGCGGAGATTAATACTTAATACTCACCACTCCCAACTGATTACTCACTACTTCACCTTCAATGTATTATTGCTCCTGTTCAAATCAGGTAGTGCATTATCCGGATCAACAGTTACGCTTTCGGCTTCCTGGGTGCCGTGCAGGGTAAGGGTGATCTGTTTGTTTTGCAGCCAGGTTTCAACCGGCAGGTAGGTGCGGTTTTTGCTGCCGTCTTTATATTTTACTTCGATAGTGAATGGCATGGGCAGTTTTTCTTTATTCACTACGGTGATGCTTACGCCTTTATTATCTACCTGTTTGGCATCAATCAGGGCCAGGTCGAACGTCCAGTTGTTGTAGAACCAGCCTTTCCAAAACCAGCTCAGATCTTCGCCGGCACCGTTTTCTATGGAGCGGAAAAAGTCATCGGGTTGTGGGTGTTTGTATGCCCACTGATGGATGTAGTTACGGAAAGCATAGTCAAATTTGTCTTTACCCAGGATCTGCTCGCGCAGCAAAACCAGACCGAAAGCTGGTTTAAAATAGGTGAGAGGGTGACGGTATTTTTCGGCAAGGCCATCAGCCGCGGTCATGATACTTGGTGATCCCGGGGCAGTGATAAATGGAATGATCTCATCGGCAGGGTTACCGCCTTTTTCGGCATACTCGCTGTCGCGTTTAGGGGCAAATTCGCCTTTGTTAAAGGCGTCAGAAGCGTAAATATCAATAAATGTGTTCAAACCTTCGTCCATCCAGCCAAAGCGGCGCTCGTCAGATCCTACGATCATCGGGAACCAGTTATGGCCGATCTCATGCGCGGTTACCCAATACAATACAGCACCCTTATCGGTAATACCGTCAAACACAATGCCTGGGTATTCCATGCCACCGGCAATACCAGCCTCGTTAACAGCAACGGGATATGGATAAACAAACCATTTCTCTGAAAAATATTCGATTGATTTTTTGAGGTATTCGGTTGCACGGCCCCAGGCATCGTTACCATAACTTTCGGCAGGATAAACGCTCATAGCCAGCGATTTTTTGCCTTCGGGCAAGTTCACACGCGCGGCATCCCATATAAAAGCTTTGGATGCGCCAAAGGCCACATCGCGGGTGTTGAGCATTTTAAAATGCCAGGTAAGCGTGCCTTTTTGTACCGGGCGACTTGCCGGATCGTTCACCTCGCCCAGATCGCGGATCATAATGGTTTTATCGCTGTTGCGGGCAGTTTCCAGTCGCGCTAATTGTTTGGCAGTCAATACTTCCCTTGGGTTCTGTAACTCGCCCGATCCGGCCACGATCATGTCCCAGGGTACGTTTACGCTATAGTCGATATCGCCATAATCCAGGTAAAACTCGCCGCTGCCCAAAAATGGCAAGGTATCCCAGCCGCGACTATCATCATACACGCACATACGCGGGAACCATTGGGCAATTTCAAAGATCTTGCCGTTTTTGGTATCGGTATAATCGGTACGACCGCCAAAAGCTCCGGGAATAGTATAATGGTATTTAATTTTGAGGCGGATATTCCCTTTAACTGAGACCGCTTTGGGCAGGCGGATCTGCATACGCGTGTCAGTGATCACATATTTTACTTCTTTGCTTATACCGCCTTCTTCAACAGCAACCGATTCAATTTGATAGCCATCGGTATGATCGGCCGGTTTGGGCGCAAAACCAGTCACGAAATTGGAGCGTGCATCTTTTTTATAGGTGTTTTGATCCAGTTGCAGCCACAGGAAAGGCAGCGCATCCGGACTGTTATTAATATAATCGATAGTTTCGGTACCGCCAATGGTTTTGGCTGCGGTATCCAGTTTTACGTTTAAGGTATAATTTGCCCGGTTTTGCCAGTACCGCGGACCCGGATTGCCACTGGCCGAATGAAAATCAGTACCCTTATCGGTATAAAACTGCGGTGAAAATGCTTCGGCAGGATTGTAGTTGGAGGTGGTATCGTTAGGGTTGATCTTTCGTTGCTGCGCCTGTGCCGAAACGGCAAATAGGGCCAACAAGGCAAAGCCGGTAAATTTTAATTTCATGTAGGGATTTTAAGGCCACAATATACAAAGGATAGCGGTATTTTTTGAGGGAGTTTTAAAAAGGTGCAGAAGACTCACCCGACCATCGCTGCGCTTGGTCACCCTCTCTACGACTTCGTCGCAAAGAGGGTTTTTGGAAAAAAAGTTCATGAGGAGACTCACCCGACCATCGCTTCGCTCGGTCACCCTCTCTACGACTTCGTCGCAAAGAGGGTTTTTGGAAAAAAAGTTCATGAAGAGACTCACCCGACCATCGCTTCGCTCGGTCACCCTCTCTACGACTTCGTCGCAAAGAGGGTTTTTGGAAAAAAAGTTCATGAAGAGACTCACCCGACCATCGCTGCGCTTGGTCACCCTCTCTACGACTTCGTCGCAAAGAGGGTTTTGAAAAAAAAAGTTCATGAAGAGACTCACCCGACCATCGCTGCGCTCGGTCACCCTCTCTATGGCTTTGCCATAAAGAGGGTTTAGGAAGAAAAGTTAAGAAAATATATGAGAATAAAAGCGGCTTACCCTCTTTGCGACGAAGTCGTAGAGAGGGTCGGCGAGCGAAGCGATGCTGGGGTGAGTCTTTTCAGGACAATAAGACTTCTTTTATAGAATTTAAAACCCCATCAACATTATTTAATACCATCTTATTTTCAAATCTTAGAATGCGTAATCCCAATGTGGTCATCACTTCGTCCCTGTTTTTATCATAATCTTTTTTATACAGATGAACCGGGCCATCGGCTTCGATTACTAATTTTGCTTCTGCACAATAAAAATCTGGAATATAATATAAGTTTCTGCCTAAGATTGATTGTATCAAAAGAGGATGCTGGCGGAAAAACTTCCTTTCGCACAATTTTCTATTCCTGAGATGTTGCCATAATAGCTTCTCTGCTTCGGTTTCACGTCGTCTTAATTCGCGGCAAAGATCGATTATGGATGGCATTTTTAAAGTTAAAAAATAGTTTCAGAAAAGACTCACCCGACCATCGCTGCGCTCGGTCACCCTCTCTACGACTTCGTCGCAAAGAGGGTTGGGGAAAAATACAAAGAAAATATAAAAGAATAAAAAGGTCTTTACCCTCTTTGCACCGCAGGTGTAGAGAGGGTCGGCAAGCGCAGCGATGCCGGGGTGAGTCTATTCCGGACAATAAAATCGGCGAGCATTTTAAAATGATACCATGAATTGGTACATTGCTCTTGCTATAACATTTACACATCTTGCACTTTCCCGTCAACATCCCCATAGGTCATTCATCGTCCATTCCCGTACATTTTGTGTGCGAAACCCTGAGCTATTTTGTGGGTTACCGGTATTATGTGTATCTGCGCCGCCACACGGTCGACCAGATCAGCGATCATAACCGGCTGCTGATATTTATAGGTGCGGCTTTCGGGGCTTTTATCGGTTCGCATGTGGTGGGTGTATTGGAGAACCCCACGTTATTGTCGCACTTTGGGTTAATCTATTTTATGGGTAATAAAACCATTGTTGGCGGTATGCTGGGTGGATTGATAGGAGTAGAGCTCACCAAAAAACAGATAGGAGTAACCATATCCTCCGGCGATATGATGGTTTACCCGCTTATACTGGCCATGATCATCGGGCGTACCGGCTGTTTCCTTGCCGGGTTAGAAGATGGCACCTATGGCATCGCCTCCAATCTGCCCTGGGCCATTAACTTTGGCGATGGTATCCGCAGGCATCCTACCAATTTATACGAGATTGTTTTTTGGCTGCTGCTTTGGATTGTACTGCAGCTGGTTGAAAAAAAGCACCCCTTTGCCGATGGTGCCCGTTTTAAATTATTTATGGTAAGCTATCTGCTGTTCAGGCTGTTGGTTGAGTTTATTAAGCCCGACTATTTCTTTAGCTTTGGTTTATCGGTAATTCAGTTGGTTTGTATCGGCGGGATTTTGTATTATTATAAAGTATTTCTGTATCCAGCCAAACTCCTGAAAAACCATGCCTGAACGCCCGTATGTTTATTATGATTTTACACAGAGCATTTGCTCCACCTGTTTGCGCAGGGTTGATGCCAAGATAGTTTTTGAGGACGATAAAGTGTACATGCTTAAAAACTGCCGTCGGCATGGTTTCGAAAAAGTATTGATAGCTACTGATATAGCCTATTATAAAAACTGCCGCAACTACGCCAAGCGCAGTGAAATGCCGCTGAAATTTAATACCAAAACCCATTATGGCTGTCCGTATGATTGTGGTTTGTGCCAGGATCATGAGCAGCATTCCTGCCTTACCGTGGTGGAAGTTACCGATAGGTGTAATTTAAGCTGCCCCACGTGCTATGCCATGTCGTCGCCAAGTTACGGAAGGCACCGCACCTTGACCGAAATTGAGCAAATGCTTGATGTAGTGGTGGCCAACGAAGGAAACCCCGATGTGGTGCAGATAAGCGGCGGCGAACCCACCGTGCACCCGCAGTTTTTTGAGATCCTGGATATTGCCAAAACCAAACCCATCAAACACCTGATGGTGAATACCAATGGCATTCGCATAGCTAAAGATGAGCAGTTTGTAAAACGCCTGGCTACCTATATGCCCGACTTTGAGATTTACCTGCAGTTTGATTCGTTCAAAAAAGAAGCCCTGGAGCAATTGCGGGGGGAAGACCTGCGCGAGGTAAGGCTTAAAGCACTGGAACATTTGAACAAGTATAACCTATCGACTACGCTGGTAGTGACCCTGCAAAAAGGATTAAATACCGATGAGATAGGCAAAATTATAGAATACGCCCTGCAACAACCGTGTGTACGTGGTGTAACGTTTCAGCCTACGCAGCAGGCAGGCCGTTTGGAAAACTTTAATGAAAAAACCGACCGCTATACCCTAACCGAAGTACGTAGCGCCATATTGGAGCAAACTAAGGTATTTAACCATAACGACCTGATCCCGGTACCCTGCAATCCCGATGCGCTGGTGATGGGCTACGCGTTGAAACTGGGCGGTGAAGTAATACCACTAACCCGAATGATCAATCCGGACGATTTGCTGGATAACTCCAAAAACACCATCGTTTACGAACAGGACGAACGTCTGAAAGGGCATCTGCTCAATATGTTCAGTACCGGTAATTCGGTGGATAAAGCAAAGGAGCATCTGCATTCGTTGTTATGCTGCCTGCCGGAGATTGACGCGCCGAGTTTGAGCTATGATAATTTGTTCAGGGTGATCATTATGCAGTTTATCGACGCACAGAACTTTGATGTGCGCGCTATCAAAAAATCATGTGTACATATCGTGAATAAGGATATGCAGATCATTCCCTTTGAAACCATGAACATTTTTTACCGCGATGATAAACGGGAATACCTGGAACAGCTAAGAAACGAAATGGCAATATGATGGAAGACGATAATATAGATAAAGATTTGGCTGCAAGAGGGAGCAATCCGCCGTCAGAACAGCCTGAAAGCCAGAATGTCAATATGAAAATAGTGGGCTACAATATATTGGCCTTGATTATATATACACTATTATGCAGGCTTGGGGGGAATGAAGTTGGTCTTATTTTCGACGCGTTTATCATAGTTGTGCATGTGTTTGTTTGTATCATTGCGGCTATTATCAACAAAAGCTGGGCTTGGTTGCTATCTGGTATATTGGTGCTGGTTATTGGTTTTTCAACTTGCGTAGGTTTGGGAAGTATAGGTTAAAGGCATAAAAAATAATTTCTTTATGGAATGCGATGATTAATGGCATCATGGTATAAAAGATAAATACCATGACACCAATCCAAAACATCAGCATTCCCGAAGCCTGCCACGCATCATGGCAGCAAATGACACCCGTTGAACAGGGACGGCACTGCCAGCAATGTTGCAAAACAGTAACCGATTTTACGGTAATGAGCAATCAAGAGATCATCGCTTACTTGTCAACAACCCATGATGTTTGTGGGAGGTTTGACAGGGAGCAACTAAGCAGCCTTAATAATCGGCTTGATATAGAAAATCTGGAACCGAACAGGTGGCGAAGGTGGGTGATGGTCGTTGGGTTGCTGAGCCAAACCATGCTTTATAAAGCTTTGGCACAAACCAAACCGATAAAGACTGAACAAACGAACGCTACACGCGGTAGACAAATACCTTATGATGATGATATAAAAATAGGCAAGGTGGTATCATCCGTTAGCGCCGATAAACAAATTGCTTTTCAGGATAAAATTACCAATCTATGTTCCCGTGCTGATTCTACAAAAGTTGATATGCTGGGTAAGGTTGTTGTTGGAAGGCGGATGTCATTTGTGGAAAGAATCTGGTATAAAATAAAACACATTTTTTAATCCAGCATCCCTGCCAAAACTCCCTCTTTTAAAGAGTTAGTACACATTAATACTTTCTGGATGCCGAGTTTGTGTATAATGAACCGCGTAATAAGCGATGCAACCACGATCATATCTACCCGTACTGGAATAATATTCTCATTCGCTGCTCTTTGCAGATGGGTTGATTGTACAATTTTATTGGTTTCGATCAGAAGTTCTTCATGATCAAAGCTGTAGGTTGGGGTGGTTTTAAGATCAAAGGAATGGCCTTTTTCTGTTTCGATGATTGCGGCGAATGATTCAAATACACCGGATGAACCGATCAATGTATCCAGTTCATGACCATCGACTGCTGCAAACAGATCTGTAAGATTGTCTTCGAGATACACATCCAGCGCTTCAATAGATGCGGGTGGGATAGGGTCGGTACGATGAAAAAGATCCATCAGTCGGGCCGCGCCAATTTCAAAGCTTTGTTTCCAGATGATATGATCGGCATTGCCCAGGATAAATTCCACACTGCCTCCGCCAATATCCATAATGAGGGAATTTTTAGCCGATAAGCAACCGCTGATCTTTACGCCTTCATAAATAAAACCAGCTTCCTGTTCGCCATTAATAATCTCGATACTGATACCGGTTTTGGCTTTTACTTCGTTAATAAAATCCTTGCCGTTTGATGCGCTGCGTAATGCCGACGTAGCCAGAGCTCGCACCTGCTGTACCTGGTTGGCGCTGATCTGCTCCTGAAATTGTTGCATGGTTTTTATACCGCGCTCAAAGGCTTCGGATAAAATATAACCTTTGTTAATGCCGCCTGCGCCCAGTTTTACAGGCTCCTGGTAGTGTGCAATTTCCTGATAGTTGTGTATGGTACCCTCGGCAATCAACAGGTGAAAGGTATTGGTACCCAAATCCATTACGGCAACGCGTTTACTCATGGGGCTAAAATAAAGCTAAAAGCCGAAAGCTCAAAGCCGAAAGCTTTTTTGAAATGCTTTTGCTTTGAGCTTTCGGCCTTGGGCTTTCAGCTTCCTCACTCCTTATAAAAAAACCATTTGCCCAGTTCTTTAAAGCTTGCTTTTTTGCCGTACATCAAAATACCAACGCGATAAATGCGGGCGGCTACGTAGGTGGTGAACAGGAAACCAACCACCATTAAACACATAGATAAGGCTAATTGCCAGCCCGGCGGATCAAAAGGTAGCCGTACCATCATGGCCACAGGGGCAGTGAATGGTATAATGGAAAGCCAAACCGCCAGCGCGCTATCGGGAGCCCTGAACAAAACAGATACCGACAAAATATACGTGAATAATAGCGGCATAGTGATGGGAAACATGAACTGCTGTGTTTCTGTCTCGCTATCTACTGCCGAACCTACTGCCGCAAATAAGGCGCTATACAACAGGTACCCGGTTAAAAAGTAAAACAGGAAGCAACCCAGTATATATCCGAAAGGGATGGTTTGAATTACGGCCATGGCGCTCACCATAGGGCTTTGTGGCGTATTAAAAACATGTCCTGCTATTTTTGATGATATAATAGATAAAATGATCCAGGCGCTAAATTGGGTTAAACCTACCAGGCCCACACCAATAATTTTACCCAGCATTAACTGAAATGGTTTAACCGAGGATATCACAACTTCGATGATACGACTGGTTTTTTCTTCAATAACGCCACGCATTACCTGTCCGCCGTAAATGAAAAGCGCCAGGTAAATGAATATGGCACAGGCAATACTAACGGCTATATTGGGGCCAATGTTGGCATCCTTATCGCCTTTGTCGGTAATTTCCACAGCGTTAACAGAAACGTCCGTTTTTTTGATAGAATGAATAACCGCGGTATCAATATGATGCTGGATCATCTTGTTATTGAAATCAATATCGTTCATCTGCTTCTGAATCTCATCCGTAAGCTGGATAGGAGATTTCTTTTTGGCAAATAATTGAATGGCTCCTTTTTGGGGATAACCAGCCGGGATGTACAATGTAGAGATATTCTCTTCTTTCTTTGATAGTGCCTTGGCCGTATTTATATCCAGATTGGTGATGGTGAATTTTATATTGGGAACGTCGTGCAGTTTTTTCGCGAAAACGCCGGTATTGTCAACCACATTGACCACCTGCAGGTTGGTTAATTGATTACTGCTTTTAGCTATCATGCCAACAACTGCGCCCATAGCCAGTATAAGCAAGGGCACCACGAATATCATGATGATGAACGATTTCTTCCTTACCCTGGTGAGGTATTCTCGTTGTATAATGAGCAAAACTTTATTCATGGTTAAGGTATTAAGTTTACTTTTTCAATAAATATCTCGTTCATGCTGGGTATTACTTCCTGCAGCATATTGATGCGGGTTTGGGGGATGAGGTATTGCAGCACATCATTGGAGCTGCGGCCGTCATGGAGTTTGATTCTGATGGTGTGCCTGTCGTCGTCGCTGATGGTTTCGCCGATCTGGTCAAAAGGTTGTGCGCCGTTAAAATGTAATGATTGGCCAGAATATTCCACCAGGTAAACATCATTGCGGTAGGAG
Source organism: Mucilaginibacter sp. RCC_168 (assembly GCF_041355315.1). Classification (NCBI taxonomy): domain Bacteria; kingdom Pseudomonadati; phylum Bacteroidota; class Sphingobacteriia; order Sphingobacteriales; family Sphingobacteriaceae; genus Mucilaginibacter; species Mucilaginibacter sp. RCC_168. The sequence continues at coordinate 21,433 of NZ_JBFUPN010000037.1, read as the reverse complement.
TTACGGATGTGTTTTACCTTGCCATCCAGTATTTTGTGCGATTTATGGATAAGCGCTATCGAATCGCAAAGTTCCTCTACGGATTCCATACGGTGGGTAGAGAACAGGATGGTAGCTCCTTTTTTGTTAAGCTCCAGAATCTCATCCTTGATCACTTCGGCATTTACCGGATCAAACCCGCTGAAGGGCTCATCGAGGATGATCAGATCGGGCTCATGCAGTACCGTGGCCACAAACTGAGCTTTTTGCTGCATGCCTTTGGATAGTTCTTCTATTTTCTTTTTCCACCAGCTCTCCATATCCAGTTTTTTGAACCAGAATTTGAGGCGTTTGTTGGCTTCATCACGGCTCAGGCCTTTCAACCGCGCCAAATAGATCATCTGCTCGCCGATCTCCATTTTTTTATACAAACCCCGCTCTTCGGGCAGGTAACCTATGCGTTCAATGTGGGACGGATTGAGCTTTTGGCCATTGAACCAAACCTCGCCCGAATCGGGTGCCGTGATCTGGTTCACTATGCGGATGAGGGAAGTTTTACCCGCACCATTCGGGCCTAAAAGCCCGAATATTTGCCCGCTTTCCACTTCCAGACTTACATCGTCCAGCGCCCGGTGGCCTGCGTACTGTTTAACAATATTGCGTATGCTTAACATTTAATTGGTTTATGATGTTAATAGTACGCTTTAGATACGGGCAGTTTCAAAATGTTACAGGAATGTCATTTTAACTGATCGATGTTAAATCTCAGTACCTCAATAGCTTCTTTTTGCCGTGAGATGATCACGTACATATAGCCTTTGTAAATAATGGTATGCGGATAACCGTACTGGCCACCTTTCCATAAACCCTCTTTTTTCAGATGGTACAGTTCATCGGCAATAATGTAGTTCTTGTCAAATGCTTCACCGTTTTTGGATAATGATAGTACCAGCGGGTTGCGATCATAATGATGCAGCGTATCCGGGATGCCAACATAATAAAAGCGCTTATCGGGCAATCTGCCGAAATGGAATTTGCTGTCATTATCGGAAAAGGCAGTTTCCATCGGGCGCGACCAACTTTGGCCGTTATCTTTGCTTTCGGTGAGCCACAGGCGGCCTTTCCAGCCTTTACCAGTAACTCGCAACAGCATGTGCAGTATGTGGTCCTCGGTTTCAAAAAATGAGCCCTCACATAACGGAGGAAAGCCTAGTTTGGCTGCAGGAGCGTAAAAGGCGGCAGAGTTATCCTGGGTGTATAACGAGTCGGGGTAAAAACTGCTTAGTTTCCAGCCCGAAATACCCTTAGGATCATCAGTATACGGAAACATAAAATTACCGCTGATGATAAGTCTGCCGCTTTTGGTAGCCTCTGGGCCATGATTGGGGATCAGCGGTACGTGCATGTCTATGGCATTGCTCCAATGGATGCCATCAGTGCTGGTTTTGGCCCACAAGTGCGTGTTCTGGCGGTGTTTGGTGTATTCGCCATAATAGGCCACCAGTGTACCCTTGTATTGATATAATCCCGCAGCCGTTAGCACGGTTAAGGTATCATTTACTTTTACCGGAGATGCCAGTACTTCGGGTTTCGACCAGTGTACAAAATCGGCAGAGGTAGCATAAACCACGCGCTGGCCCGGTGAATCCTCATCAATCAGGCCATTACTCCATATGGCTACAAATCGATCCTTAAAATGAATGATAGCAGGGTGGTGGTTATACAGCCATTCCTTATCGGGCGAGTAGATCATGCTCCGCTCAATTTTTAAGCGGGGTACACCGGCTTCGGTTTGGTAGTTGTTGCGGATGGCGGGGGCTTGGGCAGACAGGTTATTCAGTGAAAAAAGGAAAGTCAACAGAAGAAAGGGACATTTATGTTTGATGAGCATTTTATTTGGGTGTAATATTAATTCCTGTAAACTTCGCATGATCTTTATGAGCTCTTACGGGTTCTATATAATAGTCCAGAGAATTAACTAAATTTCCAATGGCTATTAAGGGTTTGTAATTTGCAACAATATCTTTTTCTCCGAGGAAGTAACTCTCTACCTTTTTTGAATCAGCATAATATTCAACGGTCAAGACATATTTGCCTTTTGTAAAAAACTTCAAACCAGTAATATGATTTTCAACTTCCAATTTAGTCGGTTTAAGTTCTTCACTGGGCTTGCCTAAAGCCTTTGTCACTTGATCGATATTCTTGTTTTTTAGCGCTGGTAAGTCAAATATTGCTTTTTGGAAACTTGTCCAAGATAACATTAATGTAGATAATACAATAACTAAGATTATTCGTTTAGGTCTTTTCATATTATGGAATATACGAGTTAAATCAGAATAAAATACGTTAAAAAGATAACTTGGGTCAATATTCGCCCATTTCATTATCTGTTTTAAAAAGGGGTGATTCGATAACCTTTTCGCTGGCCAGGTATTTTAACGTTTGGAATAATATGTATAACATAGATGCAGGTAACAATATCTCGGCAATCATACTGAACTGGAATATTTTGACAGTCCATTTTTGGATCATAGTAATCCAGCCTATGAGTTTTATAAACAAAATAATGAGTAAAATGATCCAATAAAGGCTAAATGGATAAACCAATATTGGGTTTTTGATCCGGAACGACTGGATTATTAAAATAAGGGTTATACTAAGGGCTAAAATTCTGGAAAATAGAAAGGTACCTATAGAATGCGCAGATGGTTTAGCCATCATATAAAATACAATCACACCAATATCACAAACAATATAGGCCCAGTAGGCTACTCTTATCGACTTGTTCTCCTTTAAATGATTCAGGATCATCGTCATATAGATAATAGGCGTTATGTAAGCTACTTCGCTCAGGATAATAAAAGGCCGACTAAGTTGAATTTTATTAAGGGCACAGAAGATACTTATAACTAAACAAACACTATAAACTAAAGTAACGACTATTGCTAACAAGGTGGTTTTAGTGCTGATTTTCATAGAGGGTTCGCCAGCCTAAATTTAAAACAAAATATAGATAAACAAAAAGCCCGAAGTATAAACTCCGGGCTTTTAAAAACCTTTCGGCTTTCGCCTTTATCCTTTTACCTCCAAAGGTTATTCAAAATATTCCTTCATCCGTTCAAAAAAGCTTTTTTCGTTTTTGCCCGGATTGGGTTTAAAGTTTGGTGAGTCCTGTAATTTCTCCAGCAGTTCGCGCTCTTCGCGGCTTAGTGCTTTTGGTGTCCAGATGTTGATGTGTACCAATTGGTCGCCGCGGTGATAAGAGTTCACTTCGGGTACACCTTTGCCTTTCAGGCGCAGGATTTTACCCCCCTGGGTTCCCGGATCAATTTTGATCTTGGCTTTACCATCAATGGTAGGCACTTCAACTGTGGTACCTAAGGCGGCATCAACAAAGTTTACATGCAGGTCGTATATTATATTATTGCCGTCGCGTTTTAATGTTTCGTGCGGGATCTCTTCAATCAGGATGATCAGATCGCCCGGTACACCGCCACGTGGGGCAGCATTACCTTTGCCGCTCATGCTCAGTTGCATACCTTCGCTTACACCGGCAGGCACGTTAATGGTGATCAGTTCTTCGCCGCGAACCACGCCATCGCCATGACAAACGGTACATTTTGACAGTATGGTTGAGCCTTCGCCGTTACAGGTAGGGCAGGTACTGGTAGTTTGCATCTGGCCCAGTATGGTATTGGTTACCCTACGCACCGCGCCCGAGCCACCACATGTTTTACAGGTTTGGAACGATGATTTATCTTTAGCGCCCGAGCCATCGCAGGTTTTACAAACTATCTGTTTGTTTACTTTGATCTTCTTTTCGGCGCCATTAGCTATTTCTTCCAAGGTTAAGCGTACCTTGATGCGCAGGTTACTGCCACGTGCCACACGTCTGCCACCACCGCCACTTTGACGACCGCCGCCAAAAAAGCCTTCAAACGGACTGCCACCGCCAAAAATGTCACCAAACTGGCTAAATATGTCGTCCATATTCATGCTGCCGCCATAACCGCCACCACCATTTGGTGATGAAGCATTGGCCGCATGACCAAACTGATCATAACGCTGGCGTTTTTCTGGACTGCTTAATACTTCATAAGCTTCGGCAGCTTCCTTGAATTTTTCTTCGGCCTCTTTATCGCCCTGGTTTTTATCCGGGTGATATTTAATAGCCATTTTACGATATGCCTTTTTTATCTCGTCGGCATCGGCACCTTTGGCGACTCCCAGGATATCGTAATAATCTCTCTTAGCCATATTTTTAATGTTGAATTATTGAATTAGTGAGTTAGTGAATTATAAAAAACACTTACCCGGATAATTCAACCACTTTATTTTATTGTTGAATTATTGATTTAGTGAATTAGTGATTGACGAAGAGTAACCAATAATTCCATTCTTTTACTTAATCATATTAATAGCTGAATAATTGAACTGTAGTCAAGGAGTGAAAAAATTCACTAAATCACTAATTCAATAATTCACTAATTAATTTATGCTCCTACAATTACTTTGGCAAAACGTATTACTCTGTCTTTCAGGTAATAACCTTTTTCCATTTCATCCATCACTTTACCTTTAAGGTCATCGGTAGGGGCTGGTATATTGGTAATGGCCTCATGCAGGTCGGCATCAAAAGGTTCGCCTATTGCTGTCATTTCCTTCAGGCCTTTTTGACCCAGTATGTTTTTTAGTTTGTTCTGTATCAGTGTAACACCCTCTTTAACCGGGGCAACATCAACAGCGTTTTCCATAGAACGTTGTGCACGCTCAAAATCGTCCAAAACAGGCAACAAAGCTACTAACAGCTCTTTACCTTCTGTTTCACGGGCTTCCGCGCGCTCTTTGATGGTACGTCTTCTGAAGTTGTCAAATTCGGCATATAAGCGCAGGTACTTGTCATTTGCCTGTGCCAATTCTTCTTTCAATTTGTCTTCGGCAGATACAACTTCTGCTGTTGTTGCTTCAGTAGTTTCAGGCTGGGCTTGTTCCTGCCCATTCTCGTTTAAATTTTCCTGTTCTGCCGTATTCATATTTTCTGTGGTGTCCGTATTTTCTTTCTTCTTTTTCTTCAACATATCGTTAAATTTCATAGCTGATAGTGCCAATCAAGTATCCTGCCATTAGCATAAAGCCGACAAGCTGTCAGTGGTATGTTTTAATATCAGGAAGGAGTGACACGTTTTATGCAGGGGTGACAGGATGACCGTTGATTTTGTCTGAAGCAGAATTTACAGAATTAAAGGATTTTCAGGATAAATGTATCATTCTGTTAATTTTCTAATTCTGTAAATTCTGATTCAGACAATATCAGCGGTTATATTTCCGCGTCTTCCAGAACTTTGCCGTTTTCGCATTTAATAATGCGTGAGGGGAAAGCGCGGATGATATGATAATCGTGCGTAGCTACCAATACAGCGGTGCCCGACTGGCTGATCTGTTTCAGCAGCAGCACAATTTCTTCGGATGTTTCAGGGTCAAGATTACCAGTTGGCTCATCGGCCAGGATAATTTCGGGGTCATTCAACAGGGCGCGGGCAATTACCACGCGTTGCTGCTCGCCGCCTGATAATTCATGCGGCATTTTCTTTAATTTAGAACGCAGGCCTACTTTTTCCAACACATCCAGGGTACGGTCGGCTATCAGTTTTTTATCTGTCCAGCCGGTGGCGCGCATTACAAATAACAGGTTTTGTTCGATGGAGCGATCAGTAAGCAACTGGAAATCCTGGAAAACAATACCCAGTTTACGGCGCAAATAGGGCACATCGCGGCTGGGCAGTTTGCTCAGTTCATATCCGCAGGCATGACCGGTACCGGCCTTGGGAATCAGATCGCCGTAAATTACTTTAAGCAAACTGCTCTTGCCCGATCCGGTTTGGCCAATGAGCCATACAAAATCGCCTTTATCAATATGCAGGTTAACGTTTGACAGTACCAGGTGCGACTGCTGAAAAATATCGACATTGTTTAGCTTAATAATAGAATTTCCGATCATCTTTTTTATAGCTCTAATTTTAGGATCTGTCCAAACGGCAGGTCCTTGATTATATTCATAATATATTCGGCTTTATCTGCCAGCCCAACCTTATCCAGTGATTTATCAGGCCTGTCGACCCTGAAATAAGCCAGCAGCGTAAACTTATCATCACGCAGCTGTACGTAATCGGGTATTTTGGCAACGCCTTTTACTTTTATAATATACATTTTTTAAGCTTAAGGCTCAAAGCTCAAAGCTAAAAGCTAAATTTTTATTAATCACAGGATGTTGGCTTTGCGCTTTTGGCATTAAGCTTTCAGCTCAAGACCAAAGGTATTGTTATTTTAAAGATTTGCCAAGAAATCCATTGTATCAATCCCATCGGCATAATCCCATAAAGCGGGTTGCTGGCTTTGGCCAAAACCCACCACCTGGCTTTGTACCTCAATGGGAGCTTTGGTTACAATACATTGCAGGTTTTCGCTTTGATCTGTGAGCAATTGCTGCGCTGCCTGCAGATCAGTATAATGGCTATAATATACTACTGCCAGGGGCGATGCTATCCGTTCGTCTTCCTTAGCCATCAAAAAACCATTGTCAAAATGTTTGTCGCTGTTTACCAGGTAAATGGATTTGTTGTAATCGTAATTGTTGCTGTATTTGTGGTGATGGATGATGGTTTTAAATTCCTCTATCGATTCAAAAAAGAAATTGAAAACATACCCTTCAGGCACCAGTAATTTTGATACGTTACGGCAGCCCAGTCCATAATAATCAAAAATATCATGACCCAGGTTAAACAGGTCTTCCGCAGTTTCGTTGCCGGTAAGCAGGGCAATACTGTTGCGGTTTTTGCGGATGATATTGGGTACTTTACCAAAATAATAATCAAAATAACGGGAGCTGTTATTGCTGCCGGTGGCTATAATGGCGTCAAAATCAGTTAATCGTTCAACAAAACTGAACTGAGCGGCAAAACTACTATTGATATCAACTAATCGTTGCAGTACATGTTTGATGAGATAAGCATCCTGCGATGAGGTTTTAATGAGCGCGTGGTTGCCTGTGGCCAGTACGCAAAGTACATCATGAAAACCCACCAGCGGAATGTTACCGGCCAGGATTAATCCCACTTTTTTGGGTTGGGCATCGCTCGAAAGGTTGTATCCGGAGAGCCAGGTAGTTAAATCGGTCTTGTTAAGCATCTGGCCAATGGCGGTAACGGCGCGTAAAACACTTTCGGGCGTAAACCAGGCGTTGTGGTACTGTTCGTCGTTAATAATGGCTATTAACTGCTCATCGGGCTTAGCTAACTGCTCTCCTAAGGCTGAAAATGAATTTATTGCGTTTTTTATATTAATTTTTGACATATATATGGTAAGGTTTTAAACCCCGAAACCCTTTTTTTGTTATATTTGTACGCTTGTTAATTTCAGGCAAAGTTAATTGAGAATATTAGATATTTAGAAATATGGCGATTAAAATCACCGATGAATGCATAAACTGCGGAGCCTGCGAACCGGAGTGTCCCAATAATGCCATTTATGATGCCGGCGCGGCATGGCGCTTTAGTGACGGTACCGGACTTAAAGGGGTTATTGATTTTGGCGATGGTAACACATTAAATGCCGAAGAATCACAGGCTGCCCTTTCTGATGATATATATTACATTGTACCTGATAAATGTACAGAATGTGTTGGTTTTCATGACGAACCACAATGTGCTGCAGTATGCCCTGTAGATTGTTGTGTGGATGATGAGGATATCCGCGAAAGCAAAGAAGAACTGTTAGCCAAGAAGGACTGGCTGCACATGAATGAGTAGTATATTTTTAGATGTGAGATATGAGATGTGAGATTTGAGAAAAAAACACAGATATAAAAAAAAAGGAACAGCTTGCTGTTCCTTTTTTTTATATCTTATATCTATTACAGATCCATTTCCATATGGATATTGGCACGGGTATAAGGTGATGCGACCGCCTGGAACTCTTTAAAGCCGTATTTTTTATACAAGGTGATGGCAGGCGTAAGTTTGGTGTTTGAACCCAGCCAAATACGAGTACCCCCCAAATCTTTGGTTTTAGCTATAGCCGCGTCCATCAGGGCATTGCCAATTTTACGCCCTTGGTATTTGGGGCTTACCGCCATTTTGGCCAACTCGTATTCTGCCGGACCTGTTTTGATGACCGCGCAGGTACCCACAACATCGTCATCAATATGTGCGAAAAGGATCTCTCCGCCATCGGCCAGGATATGATCTTCAGGATGGTTTAATTGCTCCAGGTCGTGTTCCTCAACCGTGAAATAGGTATTGATCCACTCTATGTTGAGGTTTTTAAAATGACGGGCATATTGGGGATCGTAAGTAGTAACTCTTACCGGATTGTTGCCCTGCGGATTAAACATTTCCTGAAAACGCTGGTAGTACGGTTTTTCGTTCAATTGTGCTTCTGTTTCCATAATGGCGCTTAGTAAATTATTTTGCTGACTATTAAATAAAGATTTATTGAGGGCCAGGATCTTGGCCCATACCCGCTCAAATTTTGGCAGGGAGGCTTTGCCTTTTTCTGATAAGTGCAGTATACGCTTGCGGCTGTCGGTAGCCGATTTTACCGACTCGATGAAGCCCAGTTCTTCGAGCTCTTTGGCCAAATGGATGACACCCGGATGAGTACAACCCAGTTCTTCGGCAATTTCGGTTACGGCTGCTTCGCCCTGCTTACTGATCAGGTAGTAAAGGGTAAAATACTTAGGCTCAAAGTTTAGCTCTTCATCTTTATATATCAAAACCACATCCTTTGCAAAGTATTCATATAACCGTTTGAGCCTTGCTCCAACAGCCAGTTCTCCTAAATCATCTATTAAACTCATATTACTTACGTAAGTACTTACAAATATATAAATTATTTTTATTTCTATATTTGTTTTTCACTATTATCAATGGAATACGGTATTTGTAATCTGGCGGTTATTCCGCTGCGTGCCGAGGCTAATGACCGCAGCGAACAGGTGTCGCAGCTATTGTTTGGCGAAGCATTTGAGATCATAGAATGGACTGACCGCTGGATAAGGATCATCACCGAGAATGATGGCTATGAAGGTTGGATCGGTCGCCTGCAGTTTACTATGCTGGGTCATATCGCTTACAAAAGTTTCAAGCATGTAAAACCACCGCTTACCTACCGGGCGGTAACACAAGCCTGGAAAGTTGCCGACAACAGTGTTGTTTACCTGCCAGCAGGTAGCTCTTTAGCCTTTTTGGAAGGTACCACCTGCCGCATAGGCACCGAGCGTTTTGAGATCATCGGTGAAATAGGTGAACGGGAAGATATAGCTACCACAGCCAAATCATTTTTAAATTCGCCCTATTTATGGGGAGGGCGAACTCATTTTGGTATTGATTGTTCGGGGTTTACACAGGTGGTGTTTAGCCTTAACAATATTAAAATCAAACGTGATGCCAGTCAGCAGGTGGAGGAAGGTATCCTGGTTGAAAATATTGCACAAGCCCGCTTGGGCGACCTGGCCTTTTTTAACAATGAGGCTGGCAAGGTAACCCATGTAGGTATTATGCTGAACAATGAACACATTATCCATGCCTCAGGAAAAGTTAAAATTGATGCGATAGATACAGAGGGTATTTACTCGAAAGAACAGAAACGGCATACACATAAATTGCATAGTATCAAAAGGTTTATGTAAATGAAAAAGACGCATGTAATGCGTCTCTACGGTTTGTTTTTGTAGAGACACATTACATGTGTCTCTTGAATTTGTCCTGCAGTTCCCTCAATCAAACTTAATATCCCACACCAGCACACTTTTATCATCGCTTACAGATAGCAGCTGATCTCCGTTCCAGGCCAGTTTATTGACTGATAATACATGACCCGGATGGCCTTTTTCACGGCTGATGATCTTATATAATTTAAAATCATCGGCTCCCCAGATCTTGATGCCCTTATCCATACTGGCGGTGGCAAAGTAGGGCTTTGTAGGATGAAACAGGATGTGATTTATGGCAAATAAATGCGCCGGAATATTTTTGACAGGCTGATAAGTGACACTATCCCAGATCTTGATCTGCGCGTCGCGGCCACCCGATGCAAGGTAAGTACCATCGGGACTATAAGCCAATGCAAAAACCGACATAGTATGGCCATGTAACGATTTAAGTAAGGTATAATCATGCAGATCGTAAATTTTGATGGAATTATCCCTGCAGCCAAAAGCTACTTGTGTTTCATCTGGCGATATGGCTATGCAGCGTACTGTATCGGCAGATACTTTGATACTGTGCACCATCTCTAAACTGGCCAGGCTCCATACCGAAACTGTACCATCTTCGGAGGCTATCAGTAATTCGTTCTTAGTACTTACCGACTTGATATCGAAGATCGGCTTAAGATGATGGGCAAGCGATTTCAGAAGTTTTTGCTGTATAAAGTCAAACACCAGCACCTCGCCGCTGCGTAGGCCCGTCAATAATATAGGATAGCCTACAGGGCCATGTATAGCATAAATAGAAGCCCTAACCGGGAACATCACTTTAATGAACGAGAAACTTTCCAGGTTCCATTCCACCAGGCCTTTATCGTTGCCGCCGGTAAATAATATACCCGGTTTTTGCGAAAGTTCTAATGTGAAAATGGGGTTGCCATGCCCGGTCAATTCTGCTATTTTTTCTGCGGTCATTGTTTTAGTTCATGGTTAATAGTTCATGGATCATAGATGAAAATTAGTAATCAAAGTTTTACCATGAACTATTATCTATGAACCATGAACTAAAAAAACTATTTATGTCTTGATTCCAGGTTTTTGGCTATTGTTTTCAGGTCGAGTCCTTTTTCACGAAGCAGCACTAATAAATGAAATACAAGGTCTGACGATTCATTGATCAGGTCTGTTTCGGTTTCGGCAAGGGCCGCTATAACGGTTTCAACGCCTTCTTCACCTACTTTTTGGGCTATTTTGTTGAGGCCCTTGTTGCGCAGTTTATTTACATACGAGCCTTCAACCGGGTTCTCGTACCTATCAGCAATAATATTTTCCAGCTCCAGGATAAAGTTCTGATTAAACTCCGTTTTAAAGCAGCTGCGCGAACCGGTGTGACAGGTTGGGCCATCGGCTTTAACTTTGATGAGCAGGGTATCGTTATCGCAATCAATGCTGATGTTTTTTACATGCAGAAAGTTGCTGCTGGTTTCGCCTTTTGTCCACAAACGTTGTTTGGAACGGGAAAAGAAAGTTACGATATTTTCCTGTATGGTTTTTTCATAGGCTTCCTGGTTCATATAGCCCAGCATCAGCACTTCAAGTGTTTGCTCATCCTGTATGATCACCGGAACCAATCCGTCGGTTTTGTTGAAATCTATATTCATTTTTTATTACCTGTTATGAGGTGTGAGTGTGCGAAGTGCAAGAAGCCAGAGTGGATTAGCAATTTGTATGTAACTATTCTACTCTCGCTCTTCACACTGCACACCCGCACTTAATCATATCCTTACCTCAATATTATTACTTTTTAACACCGCTTTCAAATCGGGTATCAGTATCTCGCCATAATGGAATACGGATGCCGCCAGTGCCGCATCTACATTTGTTTTTTCAAAAACATCAACAAAATGCTGCACCGCGCCCGCACCGCCCGACGCTATGACCGGGATATGCACGGCATCGTTAATAATTTTTAGCAGTCCGTTGTCGAAACCATTTTTGGTGCCGTCATGATCCATGGAGGTTAGCAGTATTTCACCTGCTCCACGGCTTTCGGCCTCTTTTATCCATTCTAAAGTTTGACGTTCTGTTGGGAGACGACCGCCGTTCAGGTGTACTATATTTTTATCATCAATGAGGCGGGTATCAACCGCTATTACCACAAACTGCACGCCGAATGCTTTGGCCAGTTCATCGATGAGGGCCGGGTTGCGGACCGCGGCAGAATTGATAGATATTTTATCTGCTCCTGCATTTAATAAGGCATCGGCGTCGGCAATTTCATTGATGCCACCACCTATGGTAAAGGGTATATTGATCTGCCTTGCTACTGATTTTACCAGCTCAACCATGGTTTTGCGGCGCTCCACGGTAGCGGTAATGTCCAGGAAAACGAGTTCGTCGGCACCCTGGCGCGAGTAGTTCCAGGCCAGTTCAACCGGGTCGCCGGCATCGCGCAGGTCGACAAAGTTTACACCTTTTACCGTACGACCGTCTTTAACATCAAGACAAGGTATAATGCGCTTTGATAACCCCCCCCGCCCCCTAAAGGGGGTGCTTTTGATTTGCTTGGTTATATCTTCCAATACTTTATTTAGGTTGTTGAATACTTGTTCGTTTGTGAATCTTAATACTTTTAGTCCCTGACTTTCAAGAAATGTTTGTTTTTCAAAGTCATTTACTTTCACTTCTGGAAGAGCATGAATACTTCCGTCTACTTCGATTACCAACTTATGCTGATGACTATAAAAATCAGCTATGTAACTTCCGAGAGGATGTTGTCTTCTGAATTTTGTATCGCTCAAATAAACATTTAGCTGGCTCCATAAAAAGTTTTCAGCAGGGGTCATGCTGTATCTTAGTGCTTTAGCATTTGCAAATATTTCAGCATTGGCCCCAAGAAATAACTTTTTTTTCATCAATCTAAAGTTACGTATGCATATAAGCTCCCTCTTCAGGGGGCTGGGGGGTTAAATGGAGATCAAAGATTCCAGGTTCCAGTTTTTTACGTCTTCTATAGTGATATGACCTTCGTAAATGGCTTTGCCCACTACGCATGACTCAACCTTAAGACGGCTCAACTGTTCGATATCCTTCATAGAACTTACACCACCCGAAGCGATCAATTTAATAAAAGGCGAATGATCCAGCAGCTTTTCATACAGCTCAATACCTGCACCACCCAGTTTACCGTCTTTATTGATGTCGGTACATAGGAAACGGAAAAAGCCTAAGGAAAGGCATTTATCAACGTAATCCATCAGTTTAATAGGGGAGCTTTCCATCCAGCCGGAGTATTTGATCACTTCATCCAACACATCGATGGCAATAACTACCTGGTCTGAGCATTTATCTTTACCGCAAATTTCAGAACCCAGTTCGGGTAAAAAGCTTGGGTTAGTGAGGGCTTGTGTGCCTACAATAACGCGGTGAACACCTGCATCTATCAGCTCTTTCACTTTATCAATGCTGCGGATACCGCCGCCGTATTGCACCTTCATGTCGGTTTTACGGATTACATCAAACAGGTATTGCTGGTTGCTGAAATCGTTTTTGGCACCATTAAGATCAATAACATGGATAAAATTGGTACCATTGCTCTGATAGCGCTCAATCATTTCTTCCAATGTAACATCGTATTCTGTAACCTGACCGTAATCGCCTTCACGCAAACGCACTACCTTTTTGTTCAATATGTCAATAGCAGGGATAATGTACATGTCTTTTATAGTTTTGAAAAATTAGTTAATAGCGTTTCGCCGTACACCCCAGATTTTTCGGGGTGAAATTGTACGCCGTAAAAATTATCATGCCAAATTGATGCCGAAAATTCGGTGCTGTAATTTGCTGATAGTAAAGTATATGTTTTGTCATACTCAATAAAGTATGAATGTACAAAGTAAAAATGTGAACCTGACGGTATATTTTTAAATAAAGGGTTGTCTTTTTCAGGATACACCTGGTTCCAGCCTGTATGAGGTACCTTATATTCGGCACTATCCTGGAACCTTAAAGTTTTGATCGGGAAGATATTTAACAGATCAGAATCGCCTTCTTCGGAGTAGGAGGTAAGCAATTGCATACCTACGCAAATACCCAAAGTAGGCTTTTTAAGCGCTTTAATAGCTGGAACCAAGCCGGTTTTCTCCAGTTTGTCCATAGCCGCGCCTGCGTGCCCAACCCCGGGAATGATATAACGGTCGAACTTTTCAAAATCCTCCTGACTATTGATAAAGCCATAAGGAATACCCAGCCGCTCCAAAGCCGCCGTTAAAGAAAATATATTGCCAGCGCCGTATAAAATAATGCCGACCCCCCCGCCCCCTAAAGGGGGAGCTTTTGAAGTAGCGGCTGTATTTTGATCGTTAGTTTGCATATTGTTTACTTACTCCCCCTTCAGGGGGCGGGGGGGTTATAGTACCCCTTTAGTACTTGGTAAAACCATCTTATCTACATCACGCTTTACGGCCATTTTTATTGCCTTGGCGAAGGCTTTAAATATAGCCTCAATTTTGTGATGTTCGTTTTGTCCTTCGGCTTTTACGTTCAGATTGCATTTGGCCGCGTCTGAGAACGATTTGAAGAAATGATAAAACATTTCTGTTGGTACATCGCCCACTTTTTCGCGGTTAAATTCTGCTTCCCAAACTATCCAGTTACGGCCGCCAAAATCAATGGCCGCCTGTGCCAGACAGTCGTCCATAGGCAGGCAAAAACCGTAACGTTCAATACCTTTTTTATTACCTAAAGCTTCCGCAAAAACCTCGCCTAAAGCTATGCCGGTATCTTCAATGGTATGATGCTCGTCAATATGCAGATCGCCCTTGGCAATTACTTCCAGGTCGATACTGCCGTGGCGTGCGATCTGATCCAGCATGTGATCAAAAAAATGCAGACCGGTTGATACTTTGGCCTCGCCGGTACCATCCAGATTTATTTTGATATAGATGTCGGTTTCTTTAGTGGCGCGGCGGTGTTCAACCACACGCTGACCCAGTTTCAGAAACTCGTAGATCTTTTGCCAGTCGGTTGTTTCCAGGGCAATGGTATCGCCGAGATGGTCGGCTTCGGTAAACTCAGCGCCACCTAAACCCGATTCATTGTTGATCCAGATGGCCTTTGCATCTAAATTACGAGCCAGCAGCACATCGTTTTTACGGTCGCCGATGGTAAATGAACCTGGCAGATCATACTTTTCGGTATCAAAGTATTGCGTAAGCAGTGCAGTGCCCGGTTTGCGCGTCGGCGCTTTTTCGGCCGGGAAGGTACGGTCGATCACAATGTTATCAAATTTTACCCCTTCGGCCTCAAATGTTTTCAGGATGAAATTATGCACCGGCCAAAAGGTATCTTCCGGGTAAGAAGCTGTACCCAAACCATCCTGATTGGTGATCATCACCAGTTCAAAATCAAGCTCCTTGGCAATTTTAGGCAGATAAGTTAACGCGCCGGGGTAAAACTCCAGCTTTTCAAAAGAGTCTATCTGCTCATCGGCAGGTTCTTTGATCAGTGTACCGTCGCGGTCAACAAACAATATTTTCCGTTTCATTTAAAGTTTTGTAGCGTTTGAAGTAGTGTAGTATTTTCATCGGGTGTCCCGACAGTAATGCGCAGGCAGCCTTCGCAAAGCTCCACTTTGGAGCGGTTGCGTATAATGATGCCCTTGCTCACCAGATAGTCGTAAATACGGTTGGCATCGGTTGTTTTCACGAGGATAAAGTTAGCATCCGATGGATAAATATCCAGTACAAAATCAAAGTTTTTAAGTTCAAGCACCAGCCTGTCGCGCTGTGTCAATGTTTCTTTGATCCAGCTATTGATCTGGTCGATATTGGCCAGCGCTTCCAATGCTAGTTGCTGAGAGGCTTCGTTCACATTATAAGGTGGTTTTACTTTGTTCATTACCTCAATGATCTCTTCGCTGGCAAAGGCCATGCCCACTCGTAAACCAGCTAACCCCCAGGCTTTTGACAGAGTTTGTAAAACCACCAGGTTGGCATATTCGGTTAACTCCTGTATGAAAGTTTTCTGGCGACTGAAATTGATATAAGCTTCATCAACAATCACCAGTCCGTTAAAATTGGCCAGCAGGGTTTCCACATCCGCTCGATTGATAGAATTGCCGGTAGGGTTGTTGGGCGAGCAGATAAAGATGAGCTTGGTATGCTCGTCGATAGCTTCGGCAATGCCTTCCAGGTTAAGTTGGTAATCCTCAGTAAGCAAAACCTTGCGTGCCTCCACATCATTAATATTGGCCGATACCTGGTACATGCCATAAGTGGGGGGCACGATGATCACATTATCAACGCCCGGATTGCAGAAACTGCGAAAAAGGATGTCGATAGCTTCATCGCTGCCATTACCTATAAAAATATTGCGGGGCGGTACCCCTTTAATTTCGGTAATGCGTTTTTTTAACTGATACTGCAATGGATCAGGATAGCGGTTAAACTGCTGGTTCAACGGCGACCCGAACGCGTTTTCATTAGCATCCAGAAAAACACTGGCCTCACCCTGGTACTCGTCACGTGCGGAAGAGTAGGGAGTTAGGTTTTTGATGTTTTCGCGGAGTATATTGTTGATGTTATACATTGTAATATTAATCATGTCATTGCGAGCGTAGCGTGGCAATCTCCTCGCGTCTATGTATACGATGAGATTGCTTCGTCGTTCCTCCTCGCAATGACATATTTGATAGAGAAACGCTGTTCTTTAATTATATTTTAATTTTTATTCCTTATTGATACTGCATTAGCATGTGCATGCAAGCCCTCTAATTCAGCCAGCGTTTGCACCGTTGGACCTATGTTGGTAATCCCTTCACGGGTGATATGCTGGAAAGTGATCTTTTTGACAAAAGAGTCAACGGATACACCTGAATAGGCCCGCGCATAGCTGCTGGTTGGCAGGGTGTGGTTGGTGCCTGAGGCATAGTCTCCGGCGCTCTCTGGGGTTAAATTACCCAGGAATACTGAGCCTGCGTTGATGATGTAACCAGTGATCTCTTTCCACCTTTCGGTTGCCAGGATTAAATGCTCGGGTGCGTATTGATTGCTGAAATCCATAGCTTGCTCCAGATTGGAAGTAACCACGATGTACGAGTTATCTATGGCCAGTTTAGCTATCTCGGCACGTGGCAGAGTAGGTAGTTGTTTTTCTACTTCGGCCAGGGTTTCCTGCGCTATTTTAGCAGAGGTACATACCAATACCGATTGGCTGTCGATACCATGTTCGGCCTGCGCCAAAAGGTCGGCAGCAATGTAGGCCGGGGTAGCGGTTTCATCGGCAATCACCAATACTTCTGATGGACCCGCAGGCATATCAATAGCCGTTGTGGTGGTCGACTGGATAATGGTTTTTGATTTTGTAACAAATTGATTTCCAGGTCCAAATATCTTATCAACTTTAGTAATACTTTCAGTTCCGTAGGCCATGGCTGCAATAGCCTGTGAACCACCGGCCAGGTATATTTTATCGATACCTAATAGCAAGGCTACATAGGCTATAAAAGCGTTTACCTTGCCGTTTTTTTGCGGCGGCGAACACACCACAATTTCATGACAGCCTGCTATGCGTGCGGGGATGCCCAACATTAAAAAAGTGCTTGGCAAAACAGCTGTTCCGCCTGGGATGTACAGGCCAACTTTTTCAATCGGTCTTAACTCGCGCCAGCAGGTAACGCCGGGCATGGTCTCTACTTTATCTTCGGTTTTTACCTGTGTGCGATGGAATTTATAGATATTGTTATAGGCGGTTTCCAACGCGGATTTTTGCTCTGCAGATACCGATCCGGCCAGTTCTTCCAGATCGGTTTTGTCAAGGTACAGGTTGCTTAATTCAACCTTGTCGAATTTGCGGGCATAATCATACAAGGCACGGTCGCCATGTTGCTGCACGTTATCGATAACCTCTTCAACAATAGTGCGGATCTCATTAGCCGGATCAACATTGCGCTGAACCAGTTTCTGAATATCGGTGCTACTTAAATCTGAATAATTATATGTCTTCATTTCGGTTTGCAGTTTTCAGTTGGCAGTTTGCTTTATTTACAGTTTCAAAATGCTAACTGCAAACCGCCAACTGCACACTAACTATAAAATTATCTTCTCAATCGGCATGACTACAATGCCCTGGGCGCCGGCTTGTTT
Source organism: Mucilaginibacter sp. RCC_168 (assembly GCF_041355315.1). Classification (NCBI taxonomy): domain Bacteria; kingdom Pseudomonadati; phylum Bacteroidota; class Sphingobacteriia; order Sphingobacteriales; family Sphingobacteriaceae; genus Mucilaginibacter; species Mucilaginibacter sp. RCC_168. Next base: position 3,607 of record NZ_JBFUPN010000037.1, on the reverse strand, counting down.
CAGCTGACTTATCCTGTCCCAGAAATCGCGCTCAGGGATCACGGTATGTACCGCCACCCATTCCGGTTCGGCCAGGTTTACTACCGATGGGCTTTTTACGCCTGGTAATAAAGCGGTTACTGCTTCAAGGTTACCTACATGAACGTTAAGTACCACGTACTTAGTTTCTTTGGCGCGTAAAACAGACTGAATCCGTTGGATCAATTCCTGTACCAGGTGGTTGCCTTCTATTGTTTTACAGCCGATCAATACCGCCTCTGACGACATTACATCGGCAAATGGTTTCAATCCGTTGCTTTTTAGTGTACCGCCTGTCGAAACCAAATCGCAGATGGCATCGCTCAGGCCCAGGCCTGGAGAAATCTCCACTGAACCCGAAATGGTACGGATATCTGATTGGATACCTTGCTGTTTCAGGAATTTACCTAAAATAACCGGGTAGGTGGTAGCGATGGCTTTACCGTTCAGGTCGCTCAGGCTTTGAATATCGTTGTTGTTGGGTACGGCTATTTTTAGCGAGCATTTGCCAAAGCCTAAACGTTGCAGGTAGCTTACCTCAACTTCGGTTTCCTGTATCACGTTTTCGCCTACAATACCCAAATCGGCAATGCCATCCTGAACATATTCGGGAATGTCATCATCGCGCAAAAAAAGGATCTCTAAAGGGAAGTTGGAAACGGGGGAGATAAGCGAGCTTTTGTAATTTTCGAAATTTAAGCCGCAATTTTTTAGTAATTCAACAGATTTTTCGTTGAGACGACCAGATTTCTGGATCGCTATTTTAAGTGTTTTCAAAAGATTGAATTTAAGAAACTATGATAAAAAAGAGTATAAACGGAGGTTGTTATTTCGCGTAGAAACATACATATTAGCTGATCACCACAAGGTGGTGATGCAGATGAAGATGATGTAGTGCGATACCGTTCATTTTTATATAGTAAAACTATAGATTAGCTGCCGCAAATATAGACAGATGTTTTTTAAATCAAAATTTAATGTGAAATTGTCTTAACTCGAATTAAACGAATTATTGAATGCCCAGAATTTTTTAATTCTGGATTATGGCGTTTTAATTCTGTTCATTCTTTAATTCTCGTAATTCGAGTTAAGATTACTCCTCACATTCATAAATACCACCTTCTTCGCCAAAATCTTTGATCAGCTTGAGTGTTTTTACTTTTTGGATATCTTTTAGATTGATCAATTCCGGATTTTCGAGTACGTTGAACCAGATAAGATAAAAATGTTTCTTTTTATAAAAACTGGCGATATCCTTTTTGAAGAACCGGTGCGGCACCAGGTATGAGGACATGCCCGAGAAGAAATAAACCGCCTCATGCGCATCGGTATAAATGGTAACCTTGGGCTTAAACATACTTTTATCAATATGTTTCAAATAAGCCGCAAAGGGCGATTCCAGCCAATCGTCAGAAGTATAGCCGGGTACGCCGTAATCATCGGCTATTTGCTCGCTGTAGCGCTGCTTATCTATAAAAAACTCCTTGGTTACAAAGCCCAGCATCATCACTATAAATACGGCGGCTACCATGCGGCGGGTTGTGATATTACTGATCTTTTTCAGGATCAATAGCCCCCAGCTGGTATAACCCCAAAGCGCGGGTATGAAAATAGGCGCCAGTAAACGGTGATTGATGCGTTCATAACGAGAAAAGGTAGAGGAAATAATGATAAATAAACCATAAACCAAGGCAAAGGTAATGGCCAGGTTCTCAAAACTGTCCAGCCTGCGGCGATAGTAATTATAGGCCAGCGCTGCTATAAAGCCCAATAACATCACCGTAGCAATGGGAGTAGCCAGGTAGTATTGGTTTGGAGTAAAGCCCACCCAGTCGCACATCACAGTGCCAAAATAATATAGGTTTTTACCGAACGGGGTGATAGAAGGCTCACGCGGCCCGGTTGTAGTACCCGACATAAACGCGTTGAACAACAGATTGCTCACCAGCAGCGATATGCAAACAAAGCCGTATATAATAATATGAACGATCTTCTTTTTAAGTGGTAAAACCCTATCAAGCAGTAACAATAAGCCACCCGTACCTACAATGGTAACCGCGGCATAACGGGTGATGCAGCTTATAGCGGCAATAATAGCAGCTACTAATAAGGGTTGAAGGGTATGTTTTAAAAGATATTGCCGGAAAGCGACGAGAAACAAAAGCGTTTCAAAAATAAACAAGGTCTCTGACCATAAATAGGAGTATACTTGTAAAAGCGCCGGGCTCAGTACAATAGCCACCAGTATTAACCATTTATAAACCCGTGATGTGGGTACAAAACGGTGCATGATCCAACCGCTCATATATATTAGGGTAGCAAACATCAACCCGTTCAATACCGAGCCGAAAATAACCGGATCAGTACGGGTGATGAATTTGATGCAACCCAGGAAAATAGGGTAAAACACCGGGAAATCAACTATAGGCAGGTGGTTAAAGGTTTGCAACGTGCCGTTGGTATTCAAACTCCGGGCGGCGCTCACGTACATGATCGAATCGGGCGAGATCCCTATACCACTATAACTGCAAAATATACGCACGGCAAAAAAACCAAGTAGCGCGGCTATAAAAGTATCGTAATTTTTTAAGTAGCGGTTTAGTTGCATGTGATGTTTTACTGGTTAATAGGGATAAAAGTTGTACAGGGCGAAAATGTTTTAAAAATATACATTTCATAACACGTCATTGCGAGCGTAGCGTGGCAATCCCTAACTCTACAGAGCGACTTTGCATATTTGCCCTGCTAATCGGGGATTGCCACGCTACGCTCGCAAATGACGCGTTTTATTTTTTATGACATCTTTGATTAATTATTTAATCAATCAAATCCAATACTGTACTTATCGGCTGGTCGCTGTTTATTAATATACCTTTAACGCCCGCTGCGGTTCCTGCCTCTACATCACGTTCGCGATCACCAATGAAGTATGATTTTGCCGGGTCGATATCATATTTGGTAATGCCCTGTAATAATAGTCCCGGTTTTGGTTTGCGGCAATCGCAATCTCCGGTAAACAGGGGGTGGTGCGGGCAATAAAAAAAGTCGGTTATCTCTACACCGTGTTCGTGGTAGGTTTGTTTCAGCAGAGCGTGCATTTTAGCCAGCTCCTCTTCGGTATACCAGCCTTTGGCCAGGCCGCCCTGGTTAGTAGCCACCAGTAACAGGTACCCGCGATCCTGCAGGGTTTTCAGGGCTTCAAAATTGTCGAGTATATGAAAATCCTCCAGGCGGCGCACATAGTCGCCCATTTCCTGGTTAAGTACCCCATCACGATCTAAAAAAACGGCTTTATTTTTTGCTGGCATCAGTTTTAAATTTTTCGCGAAGTTACAATTCTAAAATTTAGGTTAAAAGGTACGTTGATGTAGGGCGCATTTTAAATTTTCACGCGGTGTCGACTCACCCGCCCGTTGCTAGGTGCGGGTACCCTCTCATCAGCTACTACACTTCCTCTCCACGCGTCATTGCGAGGTACGAAGCAATCCCCAATAAGCAAATCCGCTCGGTATAGCATAGAGTTAGTATGTTTGAAAAACAAGCTTCGGATAGAAGTTTCACAGTAACTTAAAGTTAACAAAAGTGAAAA
>NZ_JBFUPN010000036.1:0-44359 GCF_041355315.1 Mucilaginibacter sp. RCC_168 | reverse complement strand
TTTTTTTCTTTTTTTTATCCTAAAGTTTTGACCGCCTTTCCTCTCTTTTCTCTTCCTCCTCAGCGGGCTGCAAAGGTATAAACCTTTTTGACTTTCCGAAAATTTATTTGAAGTTTTTTTGGTCTTTATTTTTTCTCTTTCAATCTCACTTATCTGTCTTCAAAACCTCTTCACTAACCTTTCTAAGAACAACCCCGCTTCCTCGTTTGCGGGCTGCAAAGGTATGCATAGAAATCAATTTCGCAAACTGTTTTTAACAAATACTTAACACATGTACATAAGGTGTTAATAATCAGCTTGAAAAATTACTCATCAAATGTTCAAACCGGGCATTTACCTATAAAATCAACTATAACGGCCCATCTTTGTTAATAAAGCCGCCATTTCTCTGGTATTTTAGCAATGCCAATCCAAAGCCTTATTCTTTACTACTTATATACTATATATACAGCAACTGAATAAACAGTTCGCCGGCCCTAAAAAGTGCTTTCATCCGTTACTTACATATACTATATATATGGTAGCAGATACATAGCCCGAATCCAGGGAAAACACAACGTTATTTGCTTGCTTATATACTATATATATAGCTCTCCTATTTAACAGTCTCCGGGAAGAATCTGAACACCCCCGAAAACCTGTCCGCACAGGCTCAATCGTTAAAAGATGTTAAATAGTTTGTTATATACATAAGTAGCAGGAAACACGTTATATATTCGCTGATAAATAAATAATTGACTGATTTATATTATTCACCTATCTTTGCAAAATGTTTAAAAAGCAACTTACGTTATTAGCCAGTGTTTTAGCTCTGTTAATTATCACACTTGGCGGTTGTAAAAGCAAATACGAAAAGTTAAAAGCAAGTAACGATTACGCCAAAAAATACCAGGAGGCCATTAAGTACTATAATCAAAAGGATTATAACAAGGCTTTGGGGCTATTTGAGGTGTTGGTTGAGCGCTACCGCGGACGTGCTGAGGCGGAAGATCTGTTTTACTATTATGCCTTCACCAACTACAAGCTGAAGGATTATACATCTGCCAGATATCACTTCAAAACTTTTGCAGATACGTATCCATCAAGCACGCGGGCCGAGGAATGCCGTTTCTTTTCTGCTTACTGCTACTACCTGGATTCGCCTATATACTCGCTCGATCAGGATAATACCATGAAAGCTATTGAAGCTTTGCAGTTGTTTATTAACTTGTATCCTAAAAGCGACCGTGTTACTGAAGCAAGTAAGCTGATACAAAACCTGCGCGATAAACTGGAAACAAAAGCTTATGCCAACGCTAAGTTGTATTTAACCATCGGCGACTATCAATCGGCCGTTATCGCCTTTAATAATGCATTACGCGATTACCCCGATACCAAGTATGCCGAAGAAATGGAGTACCTTACCGTTAAGGCGCAATATTTATATGCTAATCATAGTTTAGAGTACAAACAGGAGGAGCGTTTTACACTGGCTGAGGTTTATGCCAATCAGTTTAATGAAAAATACCCGAGCAGTACCTATGGCAATGATGTGAAAACATTAGCTAAAAACAGTGAACGTGGTATCCAGAATGCCAAACATATACTTGCCGAAGCTTTGAGTAATGACAAGTTAGCCAAAAAATTAGCGGAAAAGGGAAAAGACACCTTAAAAACACAGCCGCCATCAGAAAAGAACCAGCAACAAAAAATTCCATATTAAAAAAATTCAATATGACAGCAAATAACCCAAACAAACCAGCAGTAGCCAGCAGCACTGTAACCCGCGATTTACGCGAGCTGGATGTAAACACGAACAACATATATGAGTCGCTTGTAATTATGTCGAAAAGAGCGAACCAGATATCAAACAATATTAAAGAAGAGTTACACCAAAAACTTTCTGAGTTTGCATCATCAAATGACAACCTGGAAGAGGTTTTTGAAAACCGTGAACAAATCGAGATCTCTAAATATTACGAGAAACTGCCAAAACCTTCATTGGTAGCAGTTCAGGAATTTTTGGACGACAAGGTTTACTACCGTAACCCTACCAAAGAAGCGTAAGCCCCCCTGCCCCCTGAAGGGTGCGAGGAATGCAATGTTTAAAGAAAACTCCCACTTCGGGAGTTTTTTTGTTTATTTTTAAATTTTAAAATCATTCCCCCTTTAGGGGGTTAGGGGGCTCAATGCTTGAAGGTAAAAATATAGTTTTAGGTGTTTGCGGTAGTATAGCCGCTTATAAATCGGCCTTATTGGTCAGATTATTAGTTAAAGCTGGCGCGCATGTAAAAGTGGTGATGACACCTGATGCTACCCATTTTATTACTCCGCTTACCCTATCTACCCTTTCCAAAAACCCTGTGCATGTTAACTATTTTAAACCGGACACCGGCGAATGGAACAATCATGTTGAGTTGGGTTTATGGGCTGATATGCTGATCATAGCTCCTGCAAGCGCGAATACCCTGGCTAAAATGGCCAATGGCATTTGCGACAACTTATTATTAGCCGTTTACCTATCGGCTAAATGCCCTGTATATTTTGCACCCGCTATGGATCTGGATATGTGGCTGCATCCGGCTACCCGGCAAAATGTTACCAGGCTGCAATCCTTTGGTAATATATTAATAGCCCCCGGTTCGGGCGAGCTGGCGAGTGGCTTGTACGGTGAAGGCCGGATGGCCGAGCCCGATGAGATAGTTGCTTTCTTATCATCAACCTTAAAAAAAAAACTCCTTTTAGCCAATCATAGTATCGTGGTTACTGCAGGTCCTACTTATGAGGCTATTGATCCTGTGCGTTTCATCGGTAACCATTCGTCGGGCAAAATGGGCTTTGCCATTGCTGATGAACTGGCTTCTATGGGCGCCTACGTAACCCTCATCAGTGGCCCTTCGGCCGAGGTAAGCCATCAGCAAAACATCAAACGGATAAACGTAACCTCGGCAGCGGAAATGCTTGCCGCCTGTGAGAGCAACTTTAAAACAGCGAAAGCCTGCATTATGAGCGCAGCTGTGGCCGACTATACCCCTGTTCATGTAGCCGAACAAAAGATCAAGAAACAGGATGACGACCTCAACATCGAGCTCAAAAAAACGACCGATATTTTAAAATACCTGGGCGAACAAAAAACTCCGGAACAGATATTAGTTGGTTTTGCACTGGAAACCAATGATGAAGAACAAAATGCAATAAGCAAGCTGCAAAGAAAAAATCTTGATTTTATTGTACTAAATTCGCTTAACGATGCCGGGGCCGGTTTTAAAAAGGATACGAATAAAGTAACCATTATTGACCGCGGCCTTCAAAAAACAGTATTTGAGCTTAAAAGCAAGGAAGCTGTGGCTCACGACATTTGCCTAAAAATTGCCCAACTCATCAACAGATGAAAAAAATATTCTTTTATATTATTTTAACCCTCGCCGGTTTCAGGGTTGCCGCCCAGGACCTTAACGCCCGGGTGCAGGTTCTTTCGCCCAAAATACAGGGGAGCAACAAGCGTATTTTCCAGACGCTGGAAACAGCCATGAAGGATTTTTTGAATGGCCGCAAATGGAGCGCCGACCCTATACAACCCCAGGAAAGGGTAGATTGCAATTTTGTACTCAACATTACCAATTGGGATGGCAGCAGCAACTTTAGCGGCGAACTCCAGGTACAATCCTCAAGACCGGTTTATGGTTCAACTTACAATTCCACCATTATTAACCTTACCGATAAGGATGTTGATTTTATTTATAACGAAGGCCAGACCATTGATTACACCGATCAAAGTTTTCAAAGTAACCTGAGCTCTATCATGGCGTTTTATGCCTATGTTATTATCGGGTTGGATTACGATACGTTTTCATCTTACGGCGGATCGCCTTATTTTGCGGCTGCACAAACGGTGATCAATAATGCACAAACCGGATCATACCGAGGCTGGAAAGCTTTCGATGGCAACATTAGCCGGTATTGGCTTTGCGAAAATCTGAACAATAAAGCCTATGCCCCATTACGCAGCTTTTTGTATGATTACCACCGTAATGGTTTGGATATTATGGCCGATAATACATCAAAAGGTCTTAAAGCAATCTCCTCTTTTCTACCATCATTGCAACAGGTAGACAGACTGCGCGTAGGCGCTATGCTCCCGCTTATATTTTATACCGCAAAAAGTGATGAACTGGTATCGCTATTTAGCAAAGCCGAACCGCAGGACCGTTTACAAGCCATGAACATACTGGTACAGGTTGATCCGGCCAATGGTAATAAGTACCAGACCTTGCAGGGTAGCAACCCTACTACACGCTAAGCAAGGTAACTCCTGAACAGGCTACCCACCTTGACAAAGTGGGTTTACATGATTTACATTGATTTATATTTTTGATAATAAGATCATTACAATAAATAAACTATCAAAAAGTGGGTTTACATGTAAACCATAACTCAAAGTCATAATAAGTTCGGCAAAAACCGTTATTCCGGCGATCGACTCACCCGGTCTACGCTTCGCTGGACCACCTCTCTTCGCCTTCGGCGGAAAGAGGGTTGAGAAAAAATAAAAAAGAAAAGAAAAACCCCTCTATGCGCGCAGCGGAGAGAGGGGTGACGAGCGCAGCGATGTCGGGCTGAGTCGATTATCAAAGCGATATTCTGACAAACTTCTTTTGTCATTCCCCCTGTTTTCCGGGAAATAACCTCAATTCCCTTCCTCTCTGAAAATTATTTTCACAAAACTCTTGCAAATACGAAATCTATCGTAGATATTTGTACGAAGAAATTCGTATTAAAAATAACATGGATATAAAACCAACAGAAAGTGAGCTGGAAATATTGCAGGTGATCTGGAATAAAGGCCAATGTACCGTACGCGATGTGCACGAGCAACTGGCCAAAACCAAGGACGCCGGTTATACCACTACGCTAAAGCTGATGCAGATTATGCACGACAAAGGTTTGGTTGAGCGCGACACTACCTCAAAAACGCATTTGTATAAAGCGCTATTTTCCCAGGAGCAGGCGCAAAGCAACGCTTTGGATAAAATATTGTCTACTGTATTTAAAGGTTCAACATCCGATCTGGTGATACAAGCCCTGGGCCAGCACCGGGCATCGGCCGACGAAATTGACGCTATTAAAAATTTCCTTAACAAATTTGATCAGGATAAAAAATAAACAATCATGGAAAATCTGTTCTATAACGTAAGCCAGGTTTTAGGCATCACCATCATCCATTCCTTGTGGCAGGGATTATTGGTATGGTTTGTATTGCACCTGTTATTTACCTGTGCGCCGTCTATGTCGTCGGTAAAAAAGCATAACCTGGGCATGGCCGGTATTTTTACCATCTGCGCCTGGTTTATCTATACCTTTATTGTACAGGTACAGCAGCATGTATGGGTCGATCTGGCCGCGATTAGCTCAGCCAGCCTGTTACCGCACTTTGATTTTCCTTTAAACGCAGCCACCCATGCCATCCCGGCTGCCCGCTTAAATTATGTTATTGAAGGATACCTCCCCTATGTTTCGGCATTGTACTTTGCCGGTTTGGTGTTTAACCTGCTCAGGATGGGGCTTAATCTGCAAAAGTTAAGTCTCATTAAAAACACTATGATTCCTGCAGATGAAGTCCAGATCTATGTAGATAGTCTTTGTAAAAAGCTGCGCATCGGTAAATACGTAAGCGCTAATTTCAGCCGCATGGTTGATGTGCCCTGTATGATCGGTTTTTTTAAACCTATTATTCTTTTGCCCATTACACTCACTACCTATTTATCAGCAACCGAGATCGAGGCGATTCTATTGCACGAACTATCACATATTAAGCGGAATGATTACCTGCTGAATATGATACAACAACTCATCACCGTATTACTTTTCTTTAATCCCTTTGCCCAATTAATTAACAAAATAATAAACCAGGAGCGCGAAAACCGCTGCGACGATCTGGTAGTACAAACCACCGCTCAACCATTAATATATGCCCAGGCTCTTTTAAAATTAGAGCAAACCCGGCATATGGACCTGCGACTGGCATTGGCTGCTACCAGCAAAAAATATCCTTTATTAACCAGAATTGAACGTATCATGAAAACAACAAAACCAATAGGCAACATCCGCCACCTGCTTGTGGCCGTTGCCATAATGGCCGCCAGCATAAGCAGCATAGCATGGTTAAATCCAAGCATCAAAAACGGTAAGCTTTCTATTAAAAAAGTGGCGCTGGCGCTACCTAAAATTATTGCCGAACCAATTGACACTACTCATCGTAAATCGACCATCAAATCAAAAAAGATAATTGCTTATAAAAAAGACAAAGAAAGACAGGCTAATCACGAAAAACACCTGGCCGAAGCTTATGGCCTTAATGATGCCGAACTGAGCCGCTTAACCGCTGAGGTAACCAAACATGCCGAAGCCATGGGCAAATACTATAACAGTGAAGAGTTTAAAAAGCAGTCAGAATTACTTGCTCAAAAAGGTAAGGCAATGGCCGATTATTATAACCGTCCAGAAATGAAAGAACTGCACGAACGCCAGCAAAAAATAGCCGCTGATGTTCAAAAAGAATGGGGCGACGGCAGCGAAACCAAAGAACTCAGCGAAAAAATGCACCAGGCCGGCGAAAAAATGGGTGCCTATTTTAAGAGTCCGGAGTTTAAAAAAATGAACGATCAGCTTAAGAAAAAGTATGGCATACCTGATAACGACTATGTTGAAAACAACAAAGACGAAAATTACCGCAAATACCAGGATGAACTGCAAAGCAAAATACCAGCTGAGATAAAACAAGAAACCGACGAAATGAAAAAAATGGGCGAACAAATGCGCGCTAAATATGATTCGCCTGAGTTTCGTAAAAAGCAAGCCGAACTTCGGATGATGGGCGATAGCATGAGAAGAGCTTATAATAACCCGCAGATGAAGGAGCAACAAGCTGAAATGAGAAAGCTGGGCGAGCAAATGCGGTCGTTCCAGAACAATCCGGAGTTGAAAAGAGAAAAGGAATTACTTGAGCAGGCTTCAAAAAGATTGCACGAATACACCCAAAGCCCTGCGTTTAAGAAAAAGATGGCTGAGTATCGTAAACAAGCGTACAACTATAAATATGATTACAAGTACGATAATAAATACGATTCTGACGCTAAGGCGGATACCACTAATAGATAGTTTTAATATTAGCCCAATACATCGAATTTCGTAATTTAGTGTCCTTAATAAAATAAGGACACTTTTTTTATGCTTCAGAAGCTAACCATCAACAACTACGCTTTAATTGATAACCTGGAGATAAGTTTTGGTCAGAGACTAAACATCCTTACCGGCGAAACCGGTGCAGGTAAATCTATCATCCTGGGTGCTTTGTCGCTCATTTTAGGGCAACGGGCCGAGAGTCGTTACTTTTTTAACCAGCAAAAAAAATGCGTTATTGAGGGCCTGTTTAAAATTGACGGCTTTCATTTGAAATCATTTTTTGAGGATAACGACCTGGATTACGAAGCCGAAACCGTTCTGCGCCGTGAAATATCTGCCGATGGCAAGTCGAGAGCATTTGTGAATGACACGCCGGTTAATCTGACCGCGTTAAAACAACTGGGCGAAAAGCTGATCGACATTCATTCCCAACATGCAACGCTCGAAATAAATGATCCCGAGTTTCAATTGCTGGTGGTTGATTCCGTTGCCAAACACGATGACTTGCTGAATGACTATCAAAGCAAATTCAGGGCCTACCGGAAATCGGTTACCCGGCTTAACGAGCTCATTGCCGGTAGTGAAAAAGCAAAAACCGACCTGGATTATTTCCAGTTTCAGTTTGATGAGTTGGAAAAAGCCGCCTTGCACCCCGATGAGCAGGAATCTCTGGAAAGAGAACTATATGCCCTAAACAATGCCGAAGAAATAAAACGCAACCTGTTTGGCGCCTACCACCTGATGCAGGAAGGCGAGACATCGGCATTAGTGCAGCTTAAAGAAGCCGGCTTGCAATTAGGCAATCTCGAAAAATTTGATACACAAATTGAAGAGTTACATCAGCGATTAAGCAGCACCATTATCGAACTCAAAGATATCGCTGCCGAAATTGAAATTATTGAGCAACGTACCCAAACCAATGAAGCCCGGGTTGAGGAGATCAACACCCGCCTCAGCCTGATCTATAACCTGCAAAAAAAGCACCGGGTAAATACCAATGCAGAATTGTTGGCGATTCAGGATGACCTGTCTGACAAGATCCAAAAAGTACTATTTAGTGACGAAGCGGTAGAGCAACTGCAAAAACAATTGACCGCCGATAGAGCCGAATTGGAAAAACTGGCAGGACAATTAACCGCTAATCGCTTAAAAGCTATCCCGGCTATTGAAAAACAGGTACTGGCAACACTGGCCGAAATGGGCATGAGCAATTCGGCATTGAAGATTGAACATGAGGTGAGAAAGTCGGAAAGTCCGAAAGTCGGAAAGTCCGATCAAAACCCCGACTTTCGGACTTTCGGACTTTCTGACCCTCTTACCAAAACCGGTGCCGATCAGATCAAATTCCTGTTTTCGGCCAACAAAGGACATGCCCTTGCCGAAATGAGCAAAGTGGCGTCAGGCGGTGAGCTTTCCAGGTTGATGCTGAGTATTAAGTCGCTTATTGCACAATACACTGCCTTGCCTACCATTATTTTTGATGAGATAGACACAGGCGTATCCGGGGAGGTAGCCAATAAAGTTGGACAAATTATGGAACACTTGGCCGATAACCTGCAGGTAATCACCATAACCCACCTGCCACAAATAGCCAGCAAAGGCCAAAATCATTATTTTGTTTATAAGGATGACTCGGCAGCTATTACCTATACCCGTATTAAACAGCTGGATCAACCAGAGCGTGTACTGGAAATTGCCAAAATGCTCAGCGGTGATAAACCCGGCGAAAGTGCTTTGCAAAATGCAAGAGAATTGCTTGGGAGTTTGTAGTAGATAGTTGGCAGTGACCAGTTTGCAGTGAGCGGTTACCGATTGCCAGCTTGCGGTGGGCAGTAATTTTTTTAATAACCGATAACAGCTGCAAACTGCCTACTGATAACCGCAAACTGATTACAAACTAAATAATACTTCAGTTATAAAAACAAAAAATATGGCTTATAATTTATTAAAAGGTAAAAAGGGAATCATTTTTGGTGCCTTGAACGATCAATCCATAGCCTGGAAGGTAGCACAACGTGCTGTAGAGGAAGGTGCCGAAATTGTACTCTCCAACGCTCTTATCGCCCTGCGCATGGGCGAACTCAATAAACTGGCCGAAGAATGCAACGCCCCGGTTATTGCCGCTGACGTAACTAATGGTGACGATATTAATAACCTGCTCACCAAAACACAGGAACATTTTAATGGTGGTGTCGATTTTATTTTGCACTCCATTGGCATGAGCGTTAACGTGCGCAAAAGCATTCCTTACACCGAAAACAATTACGATTTTACGCATAAAGGCCTGGATATATCGGCCCTGAGTTTACACCGCTTGTTGCAGGCCGCCATGAAAATGGATGTGATTAACGAGTGGGGCTCAGTAGTAGCCTTAACCTATATTGCGGCCCAGCGCGTGTTCCCGGATTATAATGATATGGCCGATAATAAGGCTTACCTGGAAAGCATTGCCCGTAACTTTGGTTATCAGTACGGTGTGAAAAAACATGTCCGCATTAATACAGTATCCCAATCCCCAACCCGCACCACAGCCGGATCGGGCGTAAAGGGTTTTGATGGCTTTATTAATTATGCCGAAAAGATGAGTCCGCTGGGTAATGCCAGTGCGGATCAATGTGCCGACTATTGCGTAACCCTTTTCAGCGACCTAACCCGTATGGTTACTATGCAAAACCTTTTCCATGATGGGGGTTTCTCCTTCACCGGCGTAACCCCGGCGGTTATTGAGCAGATGGAAAAATAAGAAAAGAAAAAACTAAAGCATAAAAGCTCCCGACAAATACCGGGAGCTTTTTTTATGTAATAATAATTTATAATTAAGCACTCTTTGTCTGAGCGATTCATTTTATTAATAATAAGTTATCTTTTTATTAATACATTAAATATAATTATTATTTTTAATTTAGATATTAAATATCTTACCTAAGCCCGCCAATACTATACTAACAAATTGGTTGGTAAAGGTTATTTCTAAACTCTAAAAAACCTATTTATGAAACACATCTCATCAATCCGTACCGGCATTGTAGCACTTGCCGTATTATTTTCCTTTAGCTGTAAAAAGGCAGCTATCACCCCAATTAATCAATCACCCGATGCCTCAAAAGTAGCCACACAAGAGGACATGGTGATTACACCTTTCGGTGCAAGACCTGCATCACAGGTGCATCAAATAGAAAGTGGATATGCCCTAACCTATCAGGGAAACCATTTGGTAAAAGTTCAAAGCCAAACGGGTAAAGTAGCCGAAGACTTTGGCGACCAGCTGCAGATACAGAAAGCTGCAGAGCAATCAAAGAAAACAACAAGCTTAAGTACTTCAGCTCTACCAGGCCTGGGCTCAGGCTGGATCACCTACGCGCAAAACGATGTGCCGGTATCGGGCATAACCGGATTTTCAACCGACTGGATAGTGCCATCTAACCCTCCGGCAAACAATGGCCAATTATTATACCTCTTTAACGGATTACAGGATGGCTTTAGTGCTACCTCGCATATTCTGCAGCCGGTTTTACAATATGGCAACAATGGTCGGTTTGGAGGTAATTACTGGGCTATCAATAACTGGTATGTATCCTGCCAAACCTGTCCCGTATTTTATGGAACACCAATAACCGTTACACCTGGTACCGGCCTAACAGGCAATATGAGCGGAACTGCCGCAACTGGTGGAAATTACAATTACACATCCAAATTTTGGGAAGTTGACAACCCGACAGCTCCAGGCCCGCACCGCATTCATTATTACCCGGATAATAACAGCATAACGGTAAACAATGTACCAGAGATGCAGTATATATTTGAAACCATGGAAGCTTATAATATGCAACAATCTTCAAACTATCCGAATGGTGTATGCGCGATGACGAATATTCAGGTATTAACAGGTGGTGGCAGAAGGCCTGTCGTAGCCAACCTGAATTTTATTCCTTATAACGTTGTAACCGATGTTGGGCAGCACACTACAGTAGTTAGCAACCGGGAGGTTGACCTTTATTTTCATTAAAAACAGAACAGCTTCAATAAATAATAAAAAAGCTCCCTGAAATACAGGAAGCTTTTTTTATTTATTGAAATTCTTTCGGCTAATGGTTAAGGAACCAAAACTAATTTAAGTTTAAGAGCACCTGGATTTGCAGGAACAGCTCCAGTTGAACTCTGCGCATCAATGTATAAATGGCCCGCGGTATAATAAGTAACTCTAAAAGTAACATTATCATAAACATTAGGGATTTGCTCATATGAGCCATCACCATAATCGATATAAGCCAATACAGCTCCATTATCGTTATAATAATCAGTAATATCAGGCACAGGTACATCTACGGTATAGCCATGCACAGAACCTTGGGCACTACTATTATCTACGTGCCACATATCGGCAGTGATGTTTGTAAAAACTGTCTTAGCACCTGGCGTTACATACTTTTTTGTACAAGATGTTGCTGCCAGTAAAATAGTACAGCAAACGAGAGTCAAGATTTTTTTCATAAATGAATGTATTGATTATTGATATTTAGTAAAGACGCAAATGTCATTAAAAGGTTTAACGTTTTTTAGGTTATTTTATTTTTATACTATAATAACTCTGTAATTCTATAAGTAAAATAAATTTCGCTTCACAAAACTACTTTTTTAGTTTAATTTTAGATATGCAGAAGTTCCTGTTGTTATTAATACTCTTATTTCCATCATTTTGTTTTGCCCAGTTAAAAATTAGCGGCAAAGTGATCAATCTTAACGACAAAAAACCGATACCCGATGCCAGTGTATTTTTAAACAATGCAAGCGTAGGCAACAAAACTGCTGCCGATGGCTCTTTCACACTTACTAATGTGCGACCGGGCCAATATGACCTCATCATATCTGTGGTCGGTTACGAGACTTATAGTAAAGCTGTCAGCCTGGTGAATAATAACCTTGTGCTACCTGAAATTGGTTTGATCCCCAAAACCATTGAGCTTAACGAGGTAAAAATTAAGCCCAACCTCGATTGGGGAAAATATTATGACCTGTTTAAACGCCAGTTTCTGGGTACATCAGCCAACGCGGCGCAATGTAAGATACTGAACCCTGATTTGCTCAGCTTCGATTACGATGCTAAAACACATACGCTTGAGGCTTCATCTTATGATTTCCTGGAAATAGAGAATAAAGCCCTCGGTTATAAAATAAAATATAAGCTCAACCAATTTACTTATAATACTAATCGGGGTTTTTTGTATTATGACGGCATATCGGTATTTGAAGATATGGGGGGCAGCAATTCAAAAATACGCAGGTGGAAAAAGAAAAGACAAACTGCCTACCTGGGCTCGCCGATGCACTTTCTGCGCAGCATTATTACCAACCAACTGCTGCAAGAGGGTTTTGAGGTTTTAAAACTCATTCGCAAACCCAACCCTGAATATAAGGGCGGCCCATTTGATAGTAAGAACAAATACCTGCAAACCCTGATCAGGCAGCCGCTTGATGTAAACACCTTTGCCAAACGTACCGATCAGCCCGGCTTATTCGCGCTGAGTTTTAATGATTGCCTGTATGTTATGTATAACAAAAAAGCCAGTAGCAACCCCCAACGTACGCCCGATGCAGCTGATGTTGCCACATCCATAGCCACACTGGATGAGCATGAGGCTTATGCTTTTTTTGACAACAACGGCATTATCCGCAACCCGCGCAGCATCATTTTTGAAGGCGACTGGACATCATACCGCTTTGCCGAAATGCTACCTGTAGATTATGAACCTATTGTGGCTACCAAATAATTTATAAAACAAAAAACCCGGCTTGCGGCCGGGTTTTGATTATCTGTAAGAAGAAACAATTATTTCTGCTCTTCCTGTTCTGGTTTTTTGCTTTCGCCTTTTTTATCGATGATCTTGATCTCGCCGGCTTCTTTATCATAGTCAACCGCCATGATATCGCCTTCGCTCAGTTCACCTTTCAGTATTTCTTCGGCAATTGGATCTTCCAGGTATTTCTGGATAGCACGTTTTAACGGACGTGCACCAAATTGCGAATCATAACCTTTATCGGCAATAAACTCTTTAGCAGCTTCGGTCAACTCAATTTTGAAACCTAAACCATTAACACGGCTAAATAAGAAGGCCAGTTCGATATCGATAATTTTGAAGATCTCATCTTTACCCAATGAGTTAAACACGATCACATCATCAATACGGTTCAAAAATTCCGGTGCAAACGCACGTTTCAAAGCATTTTCGATTACACCGCGTGAGTGCGTATCGGCCTGTAAGGTTTTAGCATTAGTGCTGAAACCTACACCCTGGCCAAAGTCTTTCAACTGGCGGGCACCGATGTTCGAGGTCATAATAATGATGGTGTTTCTGAAGTCAACCTTACGGCCCAATGAGTCGGTCAGCTGCCCTTCGTCCAATACCTGTAACAGGATGTTGAACACATCAGGGTGAGCTTTTTCGATCTCATCCAGCAATACAACAGCGTAAGGTTTACGGCGTACTTTTTCAGTCAGCTGTCCGCCTTCTTCATAACCCACGTAGCCCGGAGGCGCTCCTACTAAACGTGATACCGCGAATTTTTCCATGTACTCGCTCATATCAATTTGTATCAACGCATCTTCGGTATCAAACATAAAACGGGCAAGCTCTTTGGCAAGCTCTGTTTTACCAACACCTGTTGGGCCTAAGAAAATAAATGAACCAATAGGTTTTTTAGGATCTTTTAAGCCGGCACGTGTACGTTGTATGGCGCGGGTTAACTTTTTGATCGCATCTTCCTGACCAATGATCTTGCTGCCAACGGTATCAGCCATGTGCAGTAGTTTTTGGCTATCAGCCTGGCCTACCCTTTGTACAGGGATACCAGTCATCATGGATACTACCTCGGCAACATTATCTTCGGTTACGGTGTAACGTTTTGATTTTGTTTCGGCTTCCCATAATGCTTTGGCCTGATCCAATTCAACTAACAGATTCTTTTCAGTATCACGCAGCTGAGCGGCTTCTTCGTATTTCTGGCTGCGAACAACCTTATTTTTCTCGATCTTGATCTGCTCAATCTTTTGCTCGATATCCAGTATGTTTTGTGGTACGTGGATATTGGTTAAGTGAACACGTGAGCCCGATTCGTCCAAAGCATCAATAGCTTTGTCTGGCAAAAACCTGTCAGTAATATAACGGGTAGTTAAGTTAACGCAGGCATTGATAGCTTCCGGGGTGTAAGTTACACCATGGTGTTCTTCGTATTTTTCTTTAATGCGGTTCAGGATCTCGATAGTTTCAACAGGAGTAGCCGGTTCAACCATTACTTTCTGGAAACGACGATCCAAAGCGCCATCTTTTTCGATGTACTGACGGTACTCATCTAAAGTAGTTGCGCCAATGCATTGAATTTCGCCCCTGGCCAAAGCAGGTTTAAACATGTTGGAGGCATCAAGCGAGCCTGAAGCACCACCAGCACCTACTATAGTATGTATCTCATCAATAAATAAAATAACATCAGGTGATTTTTCCAATTCGTTCATTACCGCTTTCATGCGCTCTTCAAACTGGCCACGGTATTTGGTACCAGCAACCAATGAAGCCAGATCTAACGTAACTACGCGTTTGTTAAACAACACACGTGATACTTTACGTTGAACTATACGCAATGCCAAGCCTTCGGCAATGGCCGATTTACCAACACCCGGTTCACCTATTAATATAGGGTTGTTCTTTTTACGGCGTGATAAGATCTGCGATACCCTTTCGATCTCTTTTTCGCGACCAACAATAGGGTCAAGCTTTCCATCTTCGGCGGCACGGGTTAAATCGCGGCCAAAGTTGTCAAGCACCGGTGTTTTTGATTTAATGTCCGATACCTTTTTAGGCTGGCTAAAGGCTTCTTCTTCTTTAAAGTCGTCGTCGCCGCCGGTTGGTGATCCGGGCATTTCGTCAGTTACATCGTTTTTATGCGATTCAACTTCTCCTTTAAATACTTCGTAGTTTACATTAAACTGCATCAGTATCTGCGAAGCAATATTATCTTCATCGCGAAGTATGGACAGCAGCAGGTGCTCGGTTCCAATTACATCGCTTTTAAATATCTTGGCTTCAAGATAAGTTATCTTTAGTACTTTCTCGGCTTGTTTAGTTAATGGGATACTGCCAATATGTACGTTTGTTCCAATAGTTCCTTTTACGGCATCTTCAACGGCACGGCGCAGTTTAGCTGTATCAACGTTTAAACCTTTCAGCAATTTAATTGCAACACCGTCACCGTCCCGGATAAGCCCCAGTAAAAGATGTTCAGTCCCGATATAGTCGTGCCCCAGGCGTAAAGCCTCTTCCCTGCTATATTGAATAACATCTTTAACCCTCGGCGAAAATTTAGCTTCCATATATACCTTTCTATTTATGAACGTCCTAATCTATTAATTTTGTTTTTACAAACCACGACGCTTGACTTAACATTTATCAACAATATTGCCAACATTTAATGGTTTGCAGAAACAGACATTGATATGATACGCAAGCTATTAAAGTTTAGCTTTATTATGCAACTTTTATTAAAAAATTCAACAAATAGCTGAATTATTTTACAATATACAAATCAAATACACCTGTTTGATACAAAAAATTCAAAATAGTTTAAACATATTAACATTTTTTCATGGCAAGTCGGTTATAACTGGTAATTTCGTCATTCAGCATGACATTTAGGCATTGCAACAACTCCCACACTGCCTATATGATATACGTAAAAACAACCCCAACAGTTGCTGTATTGTTTATGTTTAAACGCAATAATTATTTAACAAGTATGTGCAAGCAGTCTGATGCTGAATACTTAACTCAAAAATAGGATATCCGTCGCCTTTTTTCGGGGAATCCGCCAATTTTAACCATATTTGAATTTCTTTTTTAATCAATTATATGGCAGACGAAAAGATCATATTTTCAATGGCTGGGGTTAGTAAGGTCTACCCTCCGCAAAAAACAGTTTTAAAAAACATTTACCTCTCGTTTTTTTATGGCGCCAAGATCGGCGTTATCGGTTTAAACGGTTCGGGTAAATCGTCGTTATTAAAAATTATAGCAGGCATTGATAAAACCAATATAGGCGAAGTTGTTTTTTCGCCGGGATATACCGTAGGCTACCTGAGCCAGGAACCTGAACTCGACCCGGAAAAAACCGTGCGCGAAGTAGTAGAAGAAGGCGTTGCCGAAACTACAGCCTTATTAAAGGAGTACGAAGAGATCAACGAGAAATTTGGTCTGGAAGAATATTACAGCGATGCTGATAAAATGGATAAGCTGATGGCCCGCCAGGGCGAACTGCAGGACCAGATAGATGCTGTGAACGCCTGGGAACTGGACACCAAGCTGGAACGTGCCATGGATGCACTGCGCTGTCCCGAGCCTGACACCAAAATTTCGGTACTGTCGGGTGGTGAACGCCGCCGGGTGGCATTGTGTCGTCTTTTGCTGAAAGAACCGGATGTTTTACTGCTGGATGAGCCTACCAACCACCTGGATGCCGAATCGATTGACTGGTTGGAACAGCATTTACAACAATATAAAGGTACCGTGATTGCCGTAACGCACGATCGTTACTTCCTGGATAATGTGGCGGGATGGATCCTGGAGTTGGATCGTGGCGAGGGTATCCCATGGAAAGGCAACTACTCTTCATGGTTGGACCAAAAGGCCAAACGCCTGGCGCAGGAAGATAAAACCGAAAGCAAACGCCAAAAAACATTGGAACGCGAGCTGGAATGGGTTCGTATGGGTCCGAAAGGTCGTCATGCTAAATCAAAGGCTCGTTTAGGCAATTATGAAAAACTGGCCTCTGAAGAAACCAAAGAACGCGAAGAAAAGCTGGAGCTCTTCATCCCACCGGGCCCGCGTTTGGGTAATGTGGTGATAGAGGCTAATGGTGTAAGTAAATCATACGGTGATAAATTATTGTTTGATAACCTGAGTTTTTCCTTGCCTCCGGCAGGTATCGTTGGGATCATCGGACCAAACGGCGCGGGTAAAACTACGCTGTTCCGCCTCATTACCGGACAGGATCAGCCAGATGCGGGTACTTTCCGTGTAGGCGAAACCGTAGCTTTAGGTTATGTCGACCAGTTACATGACGACCTTGATCCTAACAAATCTGTTTGGGAAAACGTAACCGGCGGACTGGAAACCATTATGGTAGGCAACAAACCACTGAACTCGAGGGCTTATGTATCCAAGTTCAACTTTAACGGTGCCGATCAGCAGAAAAAAGTAGGCGTACTATCAGGCGGTGAGCGTAACCGGGTACACCTTTCCATCACTTTGAAAAAAGGGTCAAATGTACTACTGCTGGATGAGCCCACCAATGATATCGACGTAAACACGCTGCGTGCACTGGAAGAAGCCCTGGAAAACTTTGGCGGTTGTGCCGTAGTGATCAGTCACGACCGCTGGTTCCTGGATCGCATTTGTACGCACATCCTGGCCTTCGAAGGCAACTCGCAGGTTTACTTCTTTGAAGGAAATTACAGCGACTATGAGGAAAATCGCAAAAAACGTTTGGGTGATATAGCGCCAAAAAGGATCAAGTATAAGAAGTTGACGGTGTAAAAAGCCTCTCTAAATCTTCTACTAACCCAAAGCGTCATTGCGAGGCACGAAGCAATCTCTATATCTATACTATACAGAGCGACTCTGTATGTCGGGGATTGCTTCGTGCCTCGCAATGACGCGTTTGTATTTAACCCCTCCGTTAAATTCCTGTCATAATATGCAACAATCCCCGAAAATTGGTCTAACTATCAATTCCTTATATCAATACAACAAAAAAATTCCTAACTTGCCATTTTCTAAATTATAAACACATAAGGCCATGACTGAGACGCTGGACATCAAGATCACCAAAACCGCACATTCCCGTTTAGCTGAAACGGATTTTGACAATTTACCATTCGGAAAAACATTTTCTGACCACATGTTTGTGGCCGATTATGCTGATGGTGAATGGAAGAACCTGCAGGTCATTCCGTACGGCGAGATTGGGGTTAGTCCGGCTATTTCTGCACTGCATTACGGACAAGCATTTTTTGAAGGACTAAAAGCTTACAAACATGCCGATGGAAAAGTAACCATTTTCCGTCCGGACAAAAACGCTATCCGTTTAAACAAATCGGCTGAGCGTTTGTGCATGCCGACACTACCCGAAGAAATATTTTTACAAAGCATGGCCGCCGTGGTTGATATCGACCGTGAATGGGTGCCTGCCAAAGCAAATCATTCTTTGTACATCCGCCCGTTCATGTTCGCTACCGACCCGTTCCTGGGCGTAAATCCGTCTGCTACCTATAAATATATGGTAATTGCAGGCCCCGTTGGACCATATTTTTCAAAAACGCTGCGCGTAAAGATCGAAACACACTATACCCGCGCCGCCGAAGGCGGCATGGGCTTTGCCAAAGCGGCAGGTAACTACGGATCATCTATGCTACCAGCACGTAAAGCAGCCGAAGAAGGTTTTGATCAATTGATCTGGACCGATGCCAAAGAACATAAATATATTGAAGAAATGGGCGCGGCCAATGCCATGTTCCTGCTGGATGGTGTACTGATCACCGCCGAAGCAAAAGACACTATACTGGATGGCGTAACCCGTGATACCGTTATTGCTTTAGCTAAAGAATGGGGCATCCCGGTTGAAACACGCAAAGTATCTGTAGCCGAAATTATTGAAGGGGCCAAAAACGGCAAACTGACTGATGCCTTTGGGGCCGGTACTGCCGCCACTATAGCTTCGGTAGGTTCAATAAGTGTTGATGGCGAAGAGTATTTCCTGAGCGATCCAAAAACACGTGAGTTCTCTCAAAAAGTTTTAACAACGCTTGATGCCATTAAATATGGTAACGCGCCTGATACTTACGGTTGGAATTACCTGGTAGGATAATCATTATTATTCCATAAAATAAAAAAGGTGCGCCGTTTGGTGCACCTTTTTATTGAAATATCATTTCTTATTTCTTTTCCAGGGCGCTTAAAACAACCGGTTTCAGTTTATCAACCCACATCTGGTACATCGTCGCGGATGGATGCAAGCCGTCATTAGCAATAAGTGAGGAATTGTTGGCAGCCAGTTTAGATATGGGTGTAATATCGATATAATTAACGCCCGCGTTGGCGCTTTCCTGCCGGTTAATGTCATTGAACTGATCGATCTCTTTACCAATGCGCGCATCGTCGCCATGGGCAAAGGGTGTTACTCCGTAATCAGGTATGGATAATATAAAAACATGCCTGGTATTGCCTTTGGCCAATTTGATGGCGGTATTTAAAACCTGTACAAACTTAACACGATAATCGGCCTGACTGCCCCCGCCATATTGATCGTTCACGCCGATAAGCAAGGTTACTATGTCGTAGGTTTTATCTTTGATGTCGCTGCCATCAATAGCCGATATTAATTGCTGGGTTGTCCAGCCGGTTCGGGCTATAATGGTTGGGTCGGTTATTTTATGTCCGGGCAACTGCCCTGCAAGTTTGTAGGGGAAGGCATCATGCTCATCTACCGATTGGCCAATAGTATATGAATCGCCAAGAGCAAGGTAGCTTAACGTATCAATTACAGGAACAGGTGGTTGAGCTTGTGGTGTATATGACATCGATGCTGTTTTTGTGCAGGCCGATAAGGTACCTATCGATAATAAAACTATAAATAATGCTTTCATCATAACATCTCCATATCAAACAATACGGAAATATGATGTTTAAGGATTTCTTTTACTTCATTTATATCAACTTCACGGCCTAACTCTTTTTGCATGGAGGTTACGGCCTTATCATCGATACCACAGGGTACAATATTATTAAAATAATCCAGATCGGTATTAACGTTAAAAGCTAGTCCATGCATGGTTACCCAGCGGCTGCAGCGCACACCCATCGCACATATCTTGCGGGCGTTTTCATTATCGGCATCAAACCAAACACCGGTATAACCCGGGTAACGACCAGCCTTTAAGCCATAATTTGCCAAAGTTAAAATAACGGCTTCTTCCAGCGTGCGTAAGTACAGGTGTATGTCGGTAAAAAAATTATCAAGGTCCAGTATCGGGTACGATACGATCTGGCCCGGACCATGATAGGTAATATCCCCGCCACGATTAATGCTATAATAAACCGCGTTTTTTTCTTTCAGCCCATTATCATCAAGCAATAAATGCTCGGGTTTACCGCTTTTTCCCAGCGTATACACATGCGGGTGTTCGCAAAACACCAGGTAGTTAAAAGTTTCCCCGGGCTCAAAAGGCTCGTAAGTGCCGGCTGACACAGGTGTTTTGGCGGCAGCTTCATAAGCCAGTTCGCTGTTGCGGTTATTCAATTTGGTTTTTACCGAAGCAGCAAATAACTCCTCCTGCTTATCCCAGGCCTGCTGATAATCTATCAAACCCCAGTCCTGAAAAAATACTTTTTTGTTCTTCATTACATTTGTCCCTTTACGTAGCCTATCATGTAACCTTCATACTGCATGTAACTTACGATATAATCCAGGTTGATATTGTTTTTATGCAGGCGGGCGCTTAGTTCGCCCCGCGTATTAAAGCTGAAAGGATCTAAAAAAATGTTATCCGCAAAGGACACCTCTTTTTCACCATTGCATTTGTAAATAGCCTCTTTGGCGCACCAGCAAACGTAAAGCTGTTCAATTTTGTGCTCATCGTTAATAATAAAGCTCATTTCATCAGGCCGTAAGAATTTACCTGCAATGCGCTCTACCTTTTGTTTTATCAGTTCAATATCTATTCCCACTTTGTGCGTTTTGCTGATCATCACCGCCGCATAATCAAAAGAGTGGCTCAGCGAAATATGATAGGGCAGGTTCACCAGGTAGGGTTTGCCATGGGCATCAACCTTGCAATCAATATATTCATCGGTATGCAACATTTTGCGGAGCAGTACACGGGTACCCAGCCAGTGCAGGTGGCGCTTGCCATTGCTTAGTTTTTCAACGTAAGCTTTTTCGTCCTCGTCAAGTTGTAGTTGTTTATACAGGTCGTCAGCCTCTTCTTCAATTTTCCAGAGCGCAAATTCGGTATCATCGTCGATACGCTGCCTGTATGCTATAGCCATAATAAGTAAAATTGCAAAATAGGTAGCAAACTTATGTCAAATAAATTTAATTAAATAATTGTTAGTATCGAGTAGTTAGTATCAAGTATCAAGACAATTTATGTGCCTGTTTCAGATTCGGTTATTAAAAATCTTGATACTTGATACTAAAATTTAGCATCAGGTATCAGGACAATTTACACGATAGTTTTAGATTCGGTTATTAAAAATCTTGATACTTGATACTAACTACTTAAGACTAAAATAGTAATTTAGGCCCTACCATGATATTATCAGATAAGCGCATTCTCGAAGAAATTGAAAAAGGAAGTATTATTATTGAACCCTTTAAACGCGAATGCCTGGGCACCAACTCTTACGATGTTCATTTAGGCAAGCACCTGGCCACTTACCGCGACAGGGTACTGGATGCCAAACTGCATAACGAGATTGATGGTTTTGAGATCCCCAAAGAAGGTTTTATCCTGCAGCCCAATACGCTTTACCTGGGCGTTACCATGGAGTATACTGAAACCCACAGTCATGTACCCTTCCTGGAAGGAAAATCAAGTACCGGCAGGTTAGGGATTGATATACATGCTACCGCGGGCAAAGGCGACGTAGGTTTCTGCAATACCTGGACGCTTGAAATTTCATGCGCCCAGCCTGTACGTATTTATGCAGGTATGCCTATTGGCCAGCTGATTTATTTTGTGGTTGAAGGCGATATTGAAACCATGTACAACACCAAAAGCAACGCTAAATATAATAATCCTACTACACGCCCGGTTGAAAGCATGATGTGGAAGAATAAATTTTAAACGATTTTTTTTTTGAACGATTAAACCATTGTTATTGGGGTAGGTCAAAGTGAAATTAAGCTTTGGATATGGCTTAAACACATCGTACATTAACCTTACATATAAACCTAAAACCTCACAACTCATCGCCTGATTAGATATTTTGTGTAGATTAAACTTTATTTACCATGATAACATTCAAAAAAGTATCTGTCGGCTTATTGATAACTGTGATTGCTACGGTAATTTTCGGTTTCACAGGCCCAGGCGATGATCTGCTCGGTAAACTGGTCGACCAGCTTTATAAGTGGCGTTCCGAGCATCCGCAGGAAAAAGTTTACCTCCATCTGGACAAACCTTACTATGCCGTTGGCGACGACATCTGGTTTAAGGCTTACGTAACCATTGGCAGCAAGCACCAGCTATCCGCTTATAGCGAAATTTTAAATGTCGATCTGATCGGCGAAGATGATTCAGTAAAGCGCAGCATTAAACTTCCACTCACCAGTGGCATAGCTTATGGCGATTTTGCCCTGCCTGATACGATGCAGGATGGCAACTACCGCATTAGAGCCTATACCAATTGGATGCGCAACGCTGGCGATGCCTATTTTTATGATAAAACTATCACTATATCCAAAGGCATCGGTAATACGGTTTTCACTAAAACCGAGTATACTTACGGCGAACAAAATGGAAAACAAAAGGTAAATGCCCTGATCAATTTTACCGATGCAAACGGATCGCCATATGCCGGTAATGAAGTAAGCTACCGCGTTGAATTGAATGGCAAAACAGTTTCTAAAGGCAAGGGCTTAACCAATGATAAAGGCGATTTAACTGCCTCATTTCTTAATACCACTCCAAACCCGGCAGCCACCGGTAACATTATTGCCAATATCAAACTCATCGATAAAAAGGTGATCACCAAGGTAGTGCCCATTAAAGCGGTATCTGCTAAAGTAGATGTACAATTTTTTCCGGAAAGCGGCACCCTGGTAAATGATGCCGGTTCAAAAGTAGCTTTTAAGGCCGTTGGAGCCGATGGCCTTGGTGTTGATGTAAAAGGTACGGTTATGGATGACCAAAACCAAACAGTAGCTACATTTAACAGTACCCACCTGGGCATGGGCGTGTTTAACTTAACCCCCATGAGTGGCAAAACTTATAAAGCCCATGTCATATTTGCTGATGGATCCACGGCTGATTTTAACCTGCCTAAAGCGGTTGATAATGCCTATGTTTTAAACATTGACAATTCTGCTGATGATAACGTGGTAGCAAAAATATTACCCGGATCTGCTACAGGACAAGGCACAGCTGCCGGAAGCCTGATGCTGGTAGCGCAAAGCAGCGGTGAAATTTATTATGCCGCTAAAAGTTCCGATAACAGTAAAACATTCAGGGCCGTTATTCCGAAGAGCAAATTCCCATCGGGCATTGTACAGTTCACTTTGTTTTCGGCCAATGGCGAACCATTGAATGAGCGTGTTGTATTTATTCAAAATCCAGATCACCTTAAATTATCGGTTTCGGCGCCTAAGCAGCAATTTGCGCCCCGCGAAAAAGTAACCATTAGTCTGAATGCGAAAGACAAAGATGACAAGCCCATTATCGGCAGCTTTTCAGCCTCAGTTATCGATCTGTCAAAAGTACCGGTTGATGAAACTACGGAAGAAAGTATTTTTTCGAACATATTACTAAGCTCCGACCTGAAAGGGTATATAGAAAAACCCGGTTATTATTTTGCAGATCAAAGCGCTAAAACTAAAGCCGATCTTGACGTATTGATGCTAACCCAGGGCTACCGTAGGTTTGAATGGAAACAGGTGATCAACGATACCTTCCCTCCTGTGGTTTATCAACCCGAAAAAACATTACAGGTAACCGGGCATTTAAAAACGTTTGGTGGCAAACCGGTACCTAACGGTAAGGTAACACTATTTACTACTGCCGGCGGCGTATTCATTTTAGATACTGTAGCTGATGCCCAGGGTAAATTCACTTTCAATAACCTGGTGTTTAGGGATAGCATCAGATTTGTAGTGCAAGCCCGTACGGCTAAGGATCGTAAGAACCTGGAGATAGAACTGGACAACATAGCTCCGCAAGCAGTAGGGAAAAATAAAAATGCCGCCGACATCCAGGTAAATGTGAGCGATGTCCGTTCGGTTTATCTACAGAACAGCAAAAAACTATTCAATGAGCAGGTAAAATATGGTATAGGGAACCATACCATCGTACTAAAAGAGGTGGTTGTAAAAGATACCCGCACCACGGCGGTAAAACATTCATCAAACTTAAACGGAGCAGGTAATGCCGACCAGGTTTTAACCTATAAAGACCTGGAGAATATGGGCGGCAATCTTTCCAATATACTACAAGGCCGGCTCCTGGGAGTACAGTTTCGCGGGGGCAAACCCTATTCAACCCGTGGCGGTGGCCCTATGCAAATAGTGGTCGACGGTATTTATATGGAACCAGACTACCTGGACAATATAGTAGTATCGGATATTGCCAGTATTGAAGTTTTACGTTCAGTGGGCAATACTGCCATATATGGTTTCAGAGGTGGTGGTGGAGTTTTGGTGATCACTACTAAACGTGGCGACGAAGGATCCGTTTATAATCGCTATGCTCCCGGCGTAGTTACTTACTCGCCTAAGGGATATTATAAAGCGCGGGAGTTTTATTCGCCTCAATATGATGACCCGAAAACAAATGCACAAATGCAGGATCTGCGATCGACCATATACTGGAATCCTAAGATCATCACTGATAAAGATGGTAATGCTTCGATGTCCTTCTTTAATGCCGATGCCAAAGGTACCTACCGCGTAATTATTGAAGGCATTGACGCCGACGGTAACCTGGGCCGGCAGGTATTTAAATATAAGGTGGAGTAGATTGGAAGTTAAAAGTTAAAATTCAAAAATAAAAAGTCAAAACCCGGTATGGATTTTGACTTTTTATTTATTCAGCTATTTCACTTATCCGGATGCCTCAGTACGAAAGTTTTTTTGACTTTTGAATTATTACTTAGCCAGGTAAAATTTCTCCCAGAAATCAACAGATCTGGCCAATTCGCTGCGGCCGCTTTCCGCCCCGCCAGCACCCGCTCCGCCGCCACCACGACCACCCCTGCCGCCGCGACCACCGCCGCCCATTCCGCCGCCACGACCGCCTCTGCCCCCGGCACCACCTGCCCCAAAGCCACCGCTTTGATGATCGGGATTTTCGGCACCATCACCTTTGGCCCTTTGTAAGCCGTTTATTTTAAAGTTAAATGCCCATTCATTTTTAGCGATGTCATCTGCATGAAAAAATTGTAAGGGTATGGCCATCTCATAAACCAGGTTACCTTCGGCATCATAATCAATCGCGGCTTTAATACCATAGGTGTTTGAGGTAGTTATCATGTCACCTTCAATATCTTTAAAACCTACCACTTTTATATTGCGTAGTTTGGTTACACGTTCACGTATCAGCTCATCGCGATCTTCTTTGGTAATATCGCCGCCTGGGTTATCCCGTTTTCCAAATGTTGGAGGCGTTCCCGGATCGGCCAGTGGAAAAGTAAGGGAAAAACTTTCCTTTTTTTTGCCCTTTGTATCAATGCTCAAGGTAATTCCCGCGTTTAAAGTCCGGATCTGATCCATACGGTCACTGATCCTTATAGCAGCGTAAAGCATAGTTTGATCATTGGCCAGCGTGTAATTGATCTTTTTTTCGTCGTTGAAATACCGCAAACTGTCGCCCCAGTCTTTCAGGTTACCATCAATAGTAACCGGTGCGGATGGGGTTTTTAATGTCGATTGGGCATTTTTCGCGGTTTGGGCATGCATTACACCGGTAGTTATTAACTGTAAGGTACATACTAAAATAAGATGAGGAGCGATTTTTTTCATTGGGTTGGGGCGTTTAGGGTTTTTGATCGGCCTATATTGTAACATGATTTTTAAGCCCATAAAACACAATTTTAACACTTTTATTATTGTTTTTGAGTAAATTTGTAGTTACGTATGCCAACCGAAACACAGGAAGAAACACTCACACTCGAAGAGATACTGGCAGGACTTAAAGAAGTTCACCGTCTGATATTGTGGAACGATGATTTTAACACCTTTGATCACGTGATCCATTGCATGATGAAGTATCTCGATTACTCAGAAACACAAGCCGAAAAAATTGCCTGGAAGGTACACAACGAAGGCAAATGCGCGGTATTGGAAGGTTCATTTACCGAAATGGAGATCTACCGTAAAATACTGCAGCAGGAAGGCCTCACTGTAAGTGTGGAGTAAACCCTTTTGATTTCGGAATTCGGATGTTCGATTTGGGATTTAGATTTTTCGATATTGTTAGTTATGATAAAAAGAATTGCCTTTTTGCCTGCTTTGACCTTATTGGTGATCTGCTTCACCAATTGCAGGTCAAACGCGCAAAGCAAAAATTTAAAGTTGATTTTTATCCGCCATGCCGAGAAACCTGACGATGGTGATAATCTGTCATGTACTGGCTTAAACCGGGCACTAAAACTACCGGCAGTTTTGAAAGCCAAATTCGGTTTGCCCGATCGGGTTTACGTCCCTGCCTTGCATTTGGGTAAATCAACTCCCCGGGCGCGCATGTTTCAAACCATTTCGCCTTTTGCCATTAAGTATAACTTAACCATCAATAGTGTATTTGAAGAAGAGGACACAAAGGACATAGCCGAGGAACTTACCGGTCGAAAAGGTACCATTTTGGTGGTATGGGAACATAACGAGATCCCATCTATATTAAAAAAGCTCGGCCTAAAGATTAAAGACCTGCAATGGCCCGATAGTGATTATGATACCATTTGGGTGGTAACCTTTAAAAACGACAAACCCGTTTTAACAGTTGATAAGGAAGGAATAAAACCCGCTGCAACTTGTAGTTTTTAAGATTTACTATGCAAAGCCAGGGACCGTGCATCTTACCGTTTTGATTTCCTAAATCTCATTAAAATAAGGCTACTCCGTCGGAGTAAAAGCTTTGTAGAAAACAAACGATAAGAATTAAGCATGCCATAGGTATGCAACCTAAGTAAAGTACCTACGGCACTGGTCTTGAAACTGATTTATTCTACAAAGCTTGAACCCTGATGGGGTTTGCGAAATCTCTTAGTTTAATCACATTTAAACTCTCCCTTCAGTGGACCGGGGGCTTAACACTCCGGCAAGCTAATTGGGATGTTGATAGCCAATCCCCCGTCTGATGTTTCCTTATATTTGGAGTTCATGTCAAGGGCGGTTTGCCACATGGTTTTTACCACTGCATCCAAGCTCACCTTAGCTTTTTCGGGGTTACTCTGCAAAGCCAGCTGCGAAGCTGTTATGGCTTTGATAGCGCCCATGGTATTGCGTTCGATACATGGAATTTGCACCAGTCCGCCTATCGGATCACAGGTGAGGCCCAGGTGATGCTCCATCGCTATTTCGGCAGCCATGAGTACCTGTCTTTGCGTACCACCCATACACTCGGTAAGCGCTGCTGCGGCCATGGCTGATGACACCCCGATTTCGGCCTGGCAGCCACCCATTGCTGCCGATATAGTAGCTCCTTTTTTAAAGATACTGCCAATTTCTGAAGCAGTGAGTAAAAACTGGATGATACGCTGATCGGTATTACCTTCGCAAAAAACAATATAATATTGTAGTACCGCAGGTATAACACCGGCCGCGCCATTGGTAGGCGCAGTAACCACTCTGCCAAACGAGGCATTCTCTTCATTTACAGCCAGCGCAAAACAACTTACCCAATCCAGTATATTTTTAAAACTTTCGCCTGTTTTACGGATGGCTACAACCCATTCATCATAATTTGTATAAGTGTTATTTCCTATTAATTTGCTGTTGAGTTTAAAAGCACGCCGGGCCACGTTTAAACCGCCCGGTAATTGTCCGGTGGTATGGCAGCCACGATAAATGCACTCTTTCAAGGCTTTGAAAATATTAAGCACACCACTACGGGTTTCCTGCTCACTGCGCCAGGCCAGCTCGTTCTCCATTACTACTTCCGATATTTTGAGCCCGGTTTTGATGCACCAATGCAGCAGATCGGCAGCGGTATCAATAGGGAAAGGCAAATCAACCTCTTGTTTGATCTGATTAGATCCACCGTCTTTTACCACAAAGCCACCGCCTATGGAGTAATAGGTTTCTGAAACAGCCTTCCCATTATTCAGAAAAGCCTGAAAAGTTACCGCGTTGGGGTGAAAAGGAAGACTCTCGTTAAACAGGAAAAGCAGATCATCAGCCACTGAAAAAGTAATGGCTTGAACGCCCCCAAGCTGTAATTTATGGGTTGCTGTAATATCCCCTATTTTTGATGTTATCTGATCAACCTCAAAAGTTACCGGATCATCGCCGCTCAGTCCTAATAGTATGGCAATATCGGTACCATGACCACGACCTGTTTTAGCCAACGAACCGTAAAGCAGTATTTTTACCTGTTCAACCAGGGGCAAAACAGCTTGTTGTTCAAGTGACTGCACAAATTGCTGCGCCGCCCGCCAGGGACCCAATGTATGTGAACTGGAAGGCCCTATGCCTATCTTGAACATATCAAAAACCGAAATTTGTTCTCTCTGCATCAGGTCAAAATTATGAATAAAATGTCATTCATGCTTTGTAATAAAAAAGCGATGCGTTTAATTTTTATTTAAATATTTTATAATTTGCGGTTAATCAAAAACACTCAAACAATCACTTAAACCAAAATCAAATGCAAGATTACGATCCTTCATCAGCAGCCTCGTCCGGAATATTTTTTGCAATATTCATGGCATGTATTATTCCTGCAATAATTGTTGGAGTTATCTCCATCATTGGCATGTGGAAAATATTTGAAAAGGCCGGCAAACCCGGCTGGGCATCAATAATTCCTATCTATAGTACCATTGTACTTTTAGAAATTATTGGCAAACCTATATGGTGGATATTTCTACTGCTAATTCCATGTACAGGCATTGTTTTCATCCCCTGGACAATTAACCTCTTAAGCAAAAGCTTCGGTCAAGGCATTGGCTTTACGCTTGGGATTATGTTTCTATCATTTATCTTTCTTCCACTTCTAGGCTTTGGTAACTATCCATATTTAGGTCCTGCCGGCGCCGGGTTTGTGGGTGCTAAACCATTTGATCCATCAACCAATTACCAGGATCCGTTCAACACTAATCCGCCTCCGTCACAGGTGTAATGTTGTTCAATAATAGCCCTTTACAAATATTTTGCAGCCAGGCCGGTTTTATCCACTGGCTGCAAAATCATTTGCTCCCCTGCCCTTTTAAATACTTAACCGGGATCGACTGCCCCGGCTGCGGTTTTCAACGCGCGGTAGTTGCCTTATTGCAGGGTAATCTTCAAAAAAGTTTCGCGCTGTATCCTCCGGCCATTCCACTCCTGTTCTTCTTCGCCTACGGTATCGCCGATGGCTGTTTTAAACTGGATACCCCCAAATCAACCATCAAGAAAACCTTGTTCATGATTATGGGTAGTATTGTACTGATTAGCTACGGCATTAAAATGTGGGAGGTATATGGCCATTACAAAACGTCGGCCTGAGCTATAATGTGGGTGTAATCTTTAATAATAGTTTGCAAAAACAACATGTTATTCATTTCGGCGGGAGGATTGATATTCAGCAGATCTTTGATGCGTTGCGCCATATTATATACCAGCATGCTGTTACCGCTTTTAACATAATTGTTGATCACTTCGTTTATCAGTTCTATATCCTGTTCACTTAACCTGGCAGCATCCGGAAATGCAGGCTGATAATTATCATCTGCCGGTTTAAAGGCGATGTTTTGCATTTTGGTGCGGGGCACGGTCCTGATGAGTGTAGTACCGGCCACCATGTCGCCAACACGCTGCGATTTGTCTGACACGGCTATGCATATCAACGCGCACAAATTACTGGTTAAGGTAAAATCAACTATCCGGAATAACCAGCGCATGAGGTATTGCCCCAGGCGTGGTCTGGCGCCATCCAGGCTTATTACCTTTATTTTCATGATCTTTTTACCCACACTTTGCCCATTCATGGCTAATTCACATATCAGATCATAAAAAACAAATAATACGGCATAAATAATTAACATTATACCAAGCCCAATACCACTGCTTCCTCTTTCCATTCCACCCGCCGAACCAATAGCTATAAGTGTAGCTATAATAATCACCACAAACATAGCCAGATCAATAATATAGGCCACAATGCGTTCGCCTAAACCGGCTACCTCGTAATCAATATCTATGTTTTGTGTGGTGGTTACCTTTATCGTTTGCATATGATTCAAATATAAAATGTAAATCTGTCTTTTTTAGTTGTTATATAGCTCTTTTATAATTATTTTAACTAACAATTTTTTACACGGCTATTCATGCGGGGACCCCATTTTGTAAAGCAAAACTCCAAAAATGAACAGGCTTTAAGCAGGACTCTTCTAATGATCCCTAAGGAGCTTGCCGATAGATTCATCAAGATAACCGACGACTTGGCTTATGCCCAAACATTTCATCCCCAGATAAAAACCGGTGTTGTGGTCCACTTGTAATTATTATAATTGTGGCGGCGCTCGTTGCGATTGGCTATTTTTTTATATGGAGCCCGTTATGCCTTTACCCGGCTATTCAGGTACTTTTTATCCTTTGGAAAATTATAACCAAAATATAAAGTATACAACAGGATTAAAAAATATGGGAATTTCTTTTATTGCTCCACATCGGCAAGTAGTTCGGCAATTACTAAGCGCATAATCAGATATCCACTGGCAAAACCCCAGGTTAAGAAGTAGATAATAATTCCTCCGGAAAGGATGATGGCGGGATCTGCCGACTGCAGTGTTTTTGGGTGAAGGCTAATCCCCTGGCCCATGCGGGTTGCAATTTTCATGATGTAAGGCGGAATTTCTTTCAGTTGAACGAGGCCTGCGCCAATGATGACTTTGGTGAGCCAGTCGGATATCTGCGTCAGGTTGGTGTTTTCCTGAATCATTTTTTGTGAAATGTTTTTCATAACAGAAGCTGCAGGAACAACAGGTATCAGTGGGGCAGGCGGGAATTGTACATCCGGTGAATTTCCGGGTTGCGCCGGCAGATTTTCTGCGGGAACCGGAGCTGCAGCAGGTACACGGCTTACCATGGACCCGGCAACTGGCGGCTGTGAAGCGGAAACAATCTTGGGAACACCAAAAATAAACCCGCCTAAGGCGCCCAGCACAAAATAAGCACCGGCCCAAATCAGCGCTGAGCCAATATTAATTTTTTCATCACATCCATTAAAAATGATGATAAAAATGAATCCTAAAACAACCCCTGAGATTACCCAAAAGGTAGTCCAGAAATAGGTCTGGAATTTAAAATTCTTGAACATGTGATTGATGGTTTAAAGGTTTATAATAATAAATGTATAATTATTTTTGCACTTAAGGGTGGATCCAACCAGAATATATTAAAATATAAAATGTAAATCTGTCTTTTTTAGTTGTTATATAGCTCTTTTGTAATTATTTTAACCAAATAATTATTTACACGGCAATTCATGCGGGAACCTCTTTTTGTAAAGCAAAACACTCAGAAATGGACCAGCTTTGAGCAGGAACCAACCCAAGATCCTGACGAACTTGCCGACAGGTTTATCCAGATAACCGATGACCTGGCTTATGCCAAAACATTTTACCCCAAATCAAAAACTACCGCTTACCTTAACGGGCTTGCGGCCGGTTTGCATCAATCCATTTATAAAAACAAAAGCGAAAAGAGCAACCGATTCCTCACTTTTTGGAAGTATGAGCTGCCCCTGTTGTTCAAAACCTATCAAAAGCAGTTGCTTTATGCCTTCCTGTTTTTTATGGTTTTTTGTTTGATAGGTGCATTATCAGCCAAATATGATGAGAATTTTGTACGCCTGATCATGGGCGACCAATACGTGGATATGACTAATGCCAACATCATGAAAGGCGACCCTTTTGGCGTATACAAAAATGGCAGCGAAACATTGATGTTTTTAGGCATAGCCGCTAACAACATTTACGTATCCCTTGTAACCTTTGTAAGCGGTATCATCTTTACCGTTGGTACGGTTTATTATCTTTTCCGTAACGGTATTATGCTTGGCTCGTTCCAGTACTACTTTTTTAGCAAAGGGTTAGGGGCAAAATCCATCCTGGTGATCTGGATACATGGCACGCTGGAAATTTCGGCCATTATTATAGCGGGTGCTGCAGGCATCATCCTGGGCAACAGCTTATTGTTCCCTAAAACTTACAAACGTATAGTATCTTTAAAAAGAGGGGCTAAAGACGGCATGAAGGTAGCCATTGGCATTATCCCCATATTAATTGTAGCGGCGTTTTTTGAGGGCTTTGTAACCCGGCATACCGAAATGCCGGTATGGCTTAGTATTACTATATTAGCATCGTCACTATTGTTCATTATATGGTATGTGATCATATACCCAAACATAATTTATAAAAAAACCCAAACCACCTATCATGCAACCCAAAGTTGAATTAGCCCGGATCCGCGATTTTGGCGAAATTATAAGCGACACCTTTTTATTTGTAAGGCAGAATATTAAACCACTGCTCAAATACTTTTTTATCTTCTGTGGTATTTTTATAGCCGGAGGTATCATCAGTGCCTCGCTGTTCCAGTTAAAATGGACAGGCACCATGAACAGCATACGTGACGGCGCATTTAATACCAATGAATACAGGCCATCGCCATTTAGCTTTTTTGGGCCCGAGTACTTTTTGTTTATCCTTTTTATAATACTCATCTATAACACCACAATTGTTACCTTTTTAAGCTATATAGCCTTATACAAAGAGAAAGATAAGCAGGTACCTACAACCGAGGAGATGTGGGGATATATTAAATATTACTATCTGAAGGTGTTGGGCAGTTCTTTTCTGCTTAATTTATTGCTGGGTATCGCATTGGTATTTTGCCTGGTACCCGGATTTTATCTTGCCCCTATTTTCGCGTTGATATTGCCGATCATGGTGATGGAGAATACCAGCTTTAGCTACGCCTTTAACCGCAGCTTTTTCCTGATCAAAGAAAATTGGTGGGTAACATTTGGTTCATTGATAGTGATATGGATAATTTTTTATGTGGCTATGATGGCAGTTACCATGCCTGCAAGTATACTGAATGGTATAAGTGTAGCAATGCATTGGACACTTTCTAAACCATTTGCAATACTTACGGTTGTACTGCAGCAACTTTGTCAGCTATTTATGGTAATACCGGTAACCGCCTTGTCGCTTTGCTATTTTAATTTAACCGAAAGCAAGGATGGAACCAGCTTAATGGATAAGATAAGCAAGCTGGGCAATACCCCAACCAACACTGATTTACCTGCCGAAGAATATTGATCATGCTGCGCTTGTTGTGTACCATTATTTTTGTGCTGTTTGCTTATACAAGCAATGGGGCCGCTCTGGCTGTTAAACCTGTTAAACAACCGCTCGTGCTTAAACCCGACACGACAAGGGTAAGTGTGCGCCATTTTGATAACGCTGTTATTACCGCGCACAGCAAACAGCCCGAATTTCAGTACAAGGATGATACAGATACCACACCCTCCTGGTGGGACCGTTTCTGGCATTGGTTCTGGAATTTGTTTAAGCCTTTAAAACTGAGCAAGCATGCTATGAGCCCCTTTTTGAGGATCCTGCTATATTTTCTGCAATACTTGTTTTTGGCCGCGGGTTTGGCTGCCGTGGTGTTCCTGGTTCTTAAACTCATGGGTATTGATATGCTTGGCGTTTTCAGGCGTAAATCCATGTCGGCCAATTTGTCTTTCACCGAATCATTGGAGAATATTCACGACATTAACTTCGACGATGAAATTGAAAGGGCCGTTGCCCAGCATAATTACCGCCTGGCTGTACGCATGCTTTACTTAAAAAGCTTAAAACAGCTAAGCGATGCGCATTTGATCAAATGGCAAATTGATAAAACAAACAGCACCTATATTGATGAACTGACCAATGCTCATCAGCGCCAGCTTTTCAGCTCGTTAACCTTGCAGTTTGAATATGTTTGGTACGGCGAATTTGTTATAGACGGACAAACTTTCAAAAACATCAATACCGTATTCCAGGACTTTAACAAAGGCATAGTATGAGAGACTTTAAGATCTATATCACTATTGCCAGCCTGTTACTGATCGGTTATGTAGTAGCTCAGTATAACAAACCCCAACCGGTTAACTGGCAGTCAACCTTGTATTATCAGGACAAGATCCCCTTTGGTACTTATTTATTGTACGACAGGCTGAAAGATATTTATCCGGGTGCCGAATTAACCAGAACCAACAAATCAGTTTATAATGTTTTTCATGGCGACAGCCTGCAACAGGGAAACTACATCATTATAGCCAAAAGCATTACGCTTAATAAGTTTGATTTTGAGGCGATGGTAAAATATATCAAAGCCGGAAACTCGGTATTCATGTCGGCTTTTGAGTGGCGCGGGTTTATTACCGATACTTTACAGATAGAGAGCCGGGCGGAGTATGCCAAAAAGAATGTATCCATCAACTTTACCAATCCACAGTTGAAGGCGGCCAACAACTATGTATTTAAGCGTGATATTGCCAACCAGTATTTTTCGGCGCTCGACACTGCAAAAGCTACGGTTATAGGTAAAAACTATGCAGATCATTGCACTTTTTTAAGTTATAAATTTGGGAAAGGTACGCTATACCTGTGTGCCACACCTGATGTTTTTACCAATTACAGCCTGCTAACCCCGCAAGGAGCCGATTATGTATCGAAGGCTCTGTCGTACCTACCTAAAGCCCAATATGTTTACTGGGACCAATTTCAAAATGGTGATATTCAAGAGGATGAATCGCCATTACGCGTATTTTTCAGAAACCCTGCTTTACAGTGGGCTTATTACCTGAGCCTGGCCAGCATACTCCTATTTGTTTTTTACGAGATGAAACGCCGTCAGCGCGTGATCCCAGTAATTGAACCGCTGCCAAATTCTACGCTTGATTTTGTTACAGTAGTGGGCCAGGTATATTATGAAAAACGCAACAATGCCAACATCGCCCATAAAAAGGTTATTTACCTGCTTGATCATATCAGAGAGCGCTACCGCTTAAAGACCAGCAAACTCGACCAGGGATTTATCGGTATCCTATCGCAAAAAACTGGTATCGATGCTGGTTTTGCCAGCTCGCTGATCAATGCTGTAAATTACATCAGCGTTCAGCAGCAAGTAACCGATAGGGAATTGATTGAATTGAATAAATTGACAGAAGAATTTTACAGCCAAACCGGATATAATGGAAAATGAGAATTTTGAAAACAGAACCGATCTGAGCAAACTCAGTAACGCGGTTAATCAAATTAAATATACACTTGCCCAGATCATCGTAGGGCAACAGGATTCTATCGACCTGCTGATCGCAGGCATCCTGGCCGATGGGCACATCCTGATAGAAGGTGTACCGGGTGTGGCCAAAACATTAACCGCCAAGCTCATCTCCAAAGCTATTGATGCCAAATACTCTCGTATACAATTTACGCCCGATCTGATGCCTTCGGATATCTTAGGCACTTCGGTATTTAACCCCAAAAGCACGGAGTTTGAATTTAAGCAGGGACCCATTTTTGGCAACATTATCCTCATAGATGAAATTAACCGTGCCCCGGCCAAAACCCAGTCGGCTTTGTTTGAGGTGATGGAGGAACGCCAGGTGACTATCGACGGGCATACCTATAAAATGCAGGAACCATTCACCGTGCTGGCCACACAAAACCCGGTAGAGCAGGAAGGCACCTACCGTTTACCCGAGGCCCAGCTGGACAGGTTTTTGTTTAAAGTAGAGATCAAATATCCAACGCTGGAAGAAGAGATTGCCATTATCACCCGCCAGCATCAGCAAAAAACAACCGACCAGTTAAGTCATATACAGCCGGTTTTATCAGGCGGAGATATTATCGCGCTTCGGCAACAGGTACGGGCTTTTCATGTAGAGGCCAAGCTGCTGGAGTTTACCGCTAAGATCATTTACGAAACCCGCAACCATAAATCATTGTTCCTGGGTGGTTCGCCGCGTGCATCATTGGCCATGATCAACGCTGCTAAAGCCGTTGCCGCTATTAAAGGCCGCGATTTTATTACACCTGATGACATTATTTACGTAGCTGCCCCGGTGCTAAGGCACCGTATTATGCTTACACCGGATAAGGAGATGGAAGGCGTAAGTCCGGATGATGTGGTAGCACAGATCATACAGAAATTGGAAATACCGAGATAAAACGAGAATTAAGAAGTGAGAGTCAAGAATCAAGATAACCCAAATCCCCAATACGTCATTGCGAGCGATAGCGTGGCAATCCCCTATTTACAGAGCGGCTCTGTATATTGGGGATTGCTTCGTTCCTCGCAATGACGAATTGGAGAGGATAGTTAAACATATAGTGAAAAAATTCATCAGCCTCTTTTATAGAAACCTCTTTTTAACAAACCGCCTGTTTGCCGCTTTAACCTGCAGTGTGGTGTTGTTTTTATTGTCGTTCTTTTTCCCGTGGCTGGGGCTTATCCCAACACTGGCATTTTGGGTGCTGATCATATTATTTTTGATAGATGTGCTGCTGCTGTACCGCACGGCAAACGGGGTATTTGCCAAACGCCATGCGCCCGAACGCCTGAGCAACAGCGATAACAACGACCTGGGTGTTTATATCGAAAACTGGTATGGTTTCCCTGTTAGCGTTGGCATTATTGACGAGATCCCCTTCCAGTTTCAAAAGCGCGATATCTGGTTTAAAACCAATCTGAAACCGCGCGAAAAAAAACTCATCAATTATGTATTGAGGCCAACGCGTCGGGGCGAATATGAATTTGGCGATATCCGGGTGTATGTTAAATCGCCTATAGGCTTTATCAGGCGGCGCTATAATTTTGAACAAGCAGAAATACTGCCGGTATACCCATCCTTTCTGCAGATGCGTAAGTATGAGCTGATGGCCATATCCAACCGGCTCACAGACATCGGTATTAAAAAAATACGCCGCATTGGGCATAGTATGGAGTTTGAGCAGGTAAAAAGCTACGTTCAGGGCGATGATTACCGCACCATCAACTGGAAAGCCACCGCAAGGCAGGGTAACCTGATGGTTAATTCATACACCGACGAAAAATCACAGCATGTATACTGTGTTATTGATAAATCAAGGGCCATGAAAATGCCTTTTGAGGGGTTGAGCCTACTGGATTATGCCATCAATGCCAGCCTGGTACTGTCAAATGTGGCGTTATTAAAAGAGGATAAGGCCGGGCTGATCACCATATCTGAAAAGCTTGGAACCGTAATACCTGCCGAAAGACGGCCAGCGCATCTGAACAAGATACTGGAAGCTTTATATAAAGAGAAAACGCGTTACCTGGAAAC
The DNA here is from genome assembly GCF_041355315.1 of Mucilaginibacter sp. RCC_168. Classification (NCBI taxonomy): domain Bacteria; kingdom Pseudomonadati; phylum Bacteroidota; class Sphingobacteriia; order Sphingobacteriales; family Sphingobacteriaceae; genus Mucilaginibacter; species Mucilaginibacter sp. RCC_168. Next base: position 6,879 of record NZ_JBFUPN010000036.1, on the reverse strand, counting down.
CAATATGGAGCTACTGTTTGCCACTGTACGTAAAGTGATCAAGCAGCGCAGCCTGGTGGTATTTTTCACCAATTACGAAAGCCTGAACGCCCTGCACAGGCAACTCCCATTTTTAAAAAGAATAGCCAGATACCACCTGCTGCTGGTTGTATTTTTTGAAAATACCGAGCTCAAAAAGTTAAGCGAGCAACCTGCCGCCGATGTGGAAGGCATCTACATAAAAACCATAGCCGAAAAATTTGCCTACGATAAAAAACTCATCGTAAAGGAGCTGGCCAAACATGGTATACAATCTATCCTGAGCGCCCCGCAAAACCTCACTATCAATACCATTAACCGGTACCTGGAAATTAAGGCTAAGCAGAAGATTTAAGGGCAAGAGAGAATCAAGAGATTAGAGTCAAGAATCAAGAGATAAGGCTGTCATGCTGCTTGTCGAAGCATGGTGGGCCAAGCCTCTGCGCGCGATCCTTCGACAAGCTCAGGATGACAGGCCATTTCCCCCAACACGTCATTGCGAGGAGGAACGACGTGGCAATCCCCGACTTACAAAGACACCCTGCAAGTCGGGGATTGCCACGCTGCGCTCGTATGACGTGTTGGAGAAGGCGATACTCGAATTATCCTGATTCTTGACTCTACTTCTTGATTCTCTTCCCAACCTATCCTGCTTTCGGGAACGCAATACCGGCGCTTCCCAGGTCTTTGATGATCTTTTCCTGCAGGGTCCATTTGGCGGTTAAAAAATTGCCTGGCTGAACCCATACGTTGACAACATACCTGATGGAATCGATCTCCAGGCTGTTGACGCCTACTTTTGAAGCCGGTGTTTTTAGCAGACCCGTGGTGGTATTGATCGCATTTTCGATAATCCCTCTTACTTTTTCAACATCGTTGGCATAACCTACCTTCACTTCAAAATCAAGGCGGCGCTTACCTTCGCGGGTTACGTTAATGATAACCTCATTAAACAGTTTGCCGTTGGGGATAATAACCGTTTTGTTATCGGCGGTAAGTAAAACCGTGTAGAACATCTGTATAGAGGTTACGGTGCCGTCCTGGCCCTGGGCCAAAATGCTGTCATTAAGCTCAAATGGTTTTAGTAACAGTATCAGTACACCACCTGCAAAGTTTTGAAATGTACCAGACAGCGCCAAACCGGCAGCCACACTGAACGCGCCGATAATGGTAGTAAAAATGGTCATTTCCCAGCCAATAATATTCATTACCCATATCACCAGCAGCACATAAAGCGCGGTAATGGTAAGGCTCAGAAAAAAGGGCTGTAAGGATGAGTGGATACCTCTTCTGATCATCCGGTTGCGCATCCTGGTGCGGATAAGCTTGATGACCCAAAGACCAATAAAAAATATGATGATCCCGCCTACGTAATTTGGCCCGCGGGTAACCAGCCAATGATGAAACTCCTGATAAAATTCTTCTACTTTCATAATATGAAAGCAAAGGTAAAAATTTTATTTACCGTAAATAGTAACAAATAGCTCAGGGCCTTTGATCAGCACCCAATCTACTATGGTACTGCGCACTAATTTTGATGTTTGAACTATTTTTTTCATGATTACTTTACCATACACAAATCCTGTGCCCGGAATACAAGTTTCAGATTTGTTACGCAAAAATACGGAAGCCAGATCAAGTAAATAATAAAAACTAATCAAATGATTAACTCGTGACTATCCGTTTACTTTTTCATGACCAACAAGGGTATAAAAAACAAAACGCCTGTATGCTTTTGCATACAGACGTTTTGTTTGATGTGCAGATATGCAGATTTTAAATGTGCAGATAAACTGATGACTATATATTAATCATTTGCACATCTGCACATTTATCTAACACCCCCTTCAGGGGGCTGGGGAGCTTACATCATGCCGCCCATGCCGCCGCCACCCATTGGTGGACCACCAGCTGGAGCATCTTCAGGATCATCAGCTAATACAACTTCTGTTGTTAACAACATAGCCGCGATTGAAGCTGCGTTCTCTAAAGCTACACGACCTACTTTAGTTGGATCGATAACACCTGCACCGATCAGGTTTTCATATTTGTCGGTACGTGCGTTATAACCAAAATCGGCAGTGCCTTCTTTAACTTTTTGCACAACGATAGAACCTTCGATACCAGCGTTTTCGCAAATCTGACGTAAAGGTTCTTCAATAGCACGACGGATGATCTGGATACCAGTGTTCTCGTCTTCATTATCACCTTTAAGGTTAGCCAAAGCAGCTACCGCACGGATGAAGGCAACGCCACCACCTGCAACAATACCTTCTTCAACAGCCGCGCGGGTTGCATGTAAAGCATCGTCAACACGATCTTTTTTCTCTTTCATTTCTACCTCTGTAGCAGCACCTACGTACAATACAGCAACACCGCCAGATAATTTGGCTAAACGTTCCTGTAATTTTTCGCGGTCATAATCAGATGTAGTTGACTCGATCTGAGATTTGATCTGGCTTACACGGCCTTTGATCTCATCGGCAGAACCAGCACCATTGATGATCGTAGTATTATCTTTGTCAATAACGATCTTTTCAGCAGTACCTAAGTAAGAAAGATCGGCATTTTCTAATTTGTAACCTCTTTCTTCAGAGATCAAAGTACCACCAGTCAGGATAGCGATATCCTCTAACATAGCTTTACGACGATCGCCGAAGCCTGGAGCTTTAACAGCAGCCACTTTCAGTGAACCACGGATTTTGTTAACTACCAAAGTAGCTAAAGCTTCGCCGTCAAGATCTTCGGCAATGATCAGCAACGGTTTGCCGGTTTGTACTTGTTTCTCCAGGATAGGAAGTAATTCTTTCATCGAAGAGATCTTTTTATCATAGATCAGGATGTAAGGATTTTCCAGTTCCACTTCCATTTTATCGGCGTTGGTTACAAAGTATGGAGAAAGGTAACCACGGTCAAACTGCATACCTTCTACAGTTTTAACTTCAGTTTCGGTACCTTTTGCTTCTTCAACGGTAATTACACCGTCTTTACCAACTTTAGCCATAGCTTCGGCAATTAACGAACCGATAACCTCGTCGTTATTTGCAGAAATAGCAGCAACTTGTTTGATCTTGTTATTGTCCTCACCAACAGTTTGTGATTGAGCTTTTAAGTTCTCCACAACAACCACTACAGCTTTGTCGATACCGCGTTTCAAATCCATTGGGTTAGCGCCAGCTGCAACATTTTTAATACCTGCAGTAACAATAGCCTGAGCTAAAACCGTAGCGGTAGTAGTACCGTCACCAGCAATGTCAGCAGTTTTTGAAGCTACTTCTTTCACCATCTGGGCACCCATGTTTTCTAAAGCATCTTTTAGTTCGATCTCTTTAGCCACAGTTACACCATCCTTAGTGATAGCCGGTGAACCGAATTTTTTATCAATAATTACGTTACGACCTTTAGGACCTAATGTTACTTTAACCGCGTTGGCTAAAATATCAACACCGCGTTTTAGAGCGTCGCGTGCTTCAACATTGTATTTAACTTGTTTTGCCATTTTTTTAGTTATTGAATTATTGAGTTAGTGAATTAGTGATTTGAGCTTCACTACCTAATAATTGTTTTTTGATTTTAATTTAAATTGGGGTTTCTTTTGATGATCTGTAAATAAAAATTCACTAAATCACTAATTCACCCATTCACTAATTAAAGTACCGCGTAAATATCAGATTCGCGCATGATCAGATACTCTTTACCTTCATAAGTAATTTCGGTACCTGCGTATTTTCCATATAAAACCTGGTCACCAACTTTTACGGTTAAAGGCTCATCTACTTTACCATCGCCTACTGCAACGATAGTTCCACGCTGAGGTTTTTCTTTAGCGGTATCCGGGATGATAATTCCCGAAGCGGTCTTCTCTTCGGCAGCTGCAGCTTCCACCACAACTCTGTCGCCGATTGGTTTAATGTTTAATGACATAGTTATATCTGTTTATTTTATTTAAGTTTCGTGTGCAATTCCTCATCAATTATGCCAAGCAAATACAATGGTCAATATTGACAGGCTAAACTGTTGTAATGTCAGCTAAAGGTTATTTTATTTTTGACACTTAACAATCTTTTAATATCCCAGTGCCATCGTGTCAGTTACCAGCTTTTGAAGATCAACGGGATTTTACACGTTTAAGGCTGCTCGCAGGATATCTATAACCCCGAGTGCAATATTACTATCAAAAATTATTACGGGTTCTAAATTAATAACATCTCATACTATCAGCAATAAAGCATGTCATTTTCCCTTCAAAACTCATTTGAGTTTTATTCACAAAAAAAGGCTTTGGACGTATCCAAAGCCTTTTTTATTCTTTTAACCTTATGCTTATTTAGCCGGTTTTGCATCTGGCTTAGCCGGTGCAGGTGTTGGTGTTGAAGGTAAGCTCAATGGTGCACTTGCAGGCGCGCTTGGTTTTGAAGCTTTTTCAATTTGCTCTTTCAATGCCGGGTTACCGCTGCTTGCTGATGAACCACCTTTTACAGCCACGTTAATGGCCAGTGATAAAACCATTACACTAATGGCCAGCACCCAGGTACCTTTTTCTAAAAAATCGCCTGTTTTTTGTACACCCATCAATTGTGATGAGCTGGAGAAATTTGATGATAAACCACCACCTTTAGGGTTTTGGATCAGCACAATAAGGCCTAAAAGGATGCAAACGATAATGGTAATGATAATTAAAACTAAATACATTTCTTTATATTAATTGGTTTTCTTTTCTAACTGTTCAATTTGGGTGGCAAAGTAACGGCTTTTTTCCGGGAATTTCAACATCAATTTTTTATAAGTAGCTATTGCTTTGTGGTAAAGCATTTGGTCGGCGTAAATCTGGGCCAATGTTTCGCTTACCAGATCGTTACGATCCTCCGAGCTCTTTTTGGCTTTATTCTCATTATCCAGTTTATCTATAGCTGGCGGCCGTATTTGGGGCTCTTCCTGTATAAAGCGTTCAATGATAATATCTTCTTTCCGTTTTACTTCGGGACCATCCGGTTGAGGTGTTTTTTCCAGTTCCTCTAATGACCGTACATGGAAAATATTTTCAACATACTGCTGCTGCAGTGCATCGGTGGCAGGTTCTTTTACGCTATTGTTCTGTTGTATCCGGACTGGCTGTGCAGGAGCCGGTGCAGGATTGGTATAAGGCTGATAAGTTTCGGCATACTCTTTACGGGTCTTATCCAACCACCACATAAAGGTATAAGGCATTTTTTCGTCGTCGTATTTGGATACGTGCTGACTTTCGGTATCTGTCGCGGTGCTGCCATTGGCATGCGTTGCCGGCTCAGAAATCAGCGGCAGAGCATCTTCCTCTTTTACCTCTTCATGGTGTCTCTGATCAGCGATCGATTTATCAAACATAAAGTAATCGCTGCCTGCTATGCTGCCAATCACCCAATCTTCTGATATCGCATCGGGTTCGTTTACTTTTGTTTTTTCATCGGCAATCACTGGCTCCTGTGCCTTTTCATGCTCGTGCGCGGGAATGTGGATATGCTCAATGCCTAATATCTCGTCATACACCTCATCATCAATACCGTCATGAGGGGGCGCAACTGCTTTTGCCGGTTCATCAATACCTCTTATTTCGTCGTATACCTCGTCTTCAATTTCATGATGAGCAGGTGAAACCGGAGCTACCGGTTCAGTTGTTACCGACTGGTTTTGCAGATGCTCTTCTTCGGCTTCGGCTGGTGTCCTGTTTTTATTTACAAACTGATCTTCGGCATGAAGCTCCGCGGCAACAGGTTCATTTGTTACCATATTTTCGGATACCTGCCCACTATTAAAATAGTTTTCACCGGTATGAACGAAGCGTTCACTGCTTTGATGGCTGCCGGTATCAGCAGAATGACCCACAATTTGTGCCGGTGATACTACGGCCAGATTGTCGGCCTCATGCGTAAGTTTATATAAAAGCCGCGGATCAAAATAAGCGGCAGCCTGCTTCAGATCAGTGCTATTACCCGCACGGGCAAGCACAGCGCGCAGTAAGCCACTCTGCGGGAATTCATTAACCAACTGCTGCAAATTATAGCTATGCTGCTGCCCTGTATTGGCCGGATTAGCCAACAATTCCAATAGTATTCCGTTCTGCCTGTTATTCAAGTCTTGCTCCACGTGGTTGAAAGTACGAATTGCCTACCAATTAGAAAAGGCTTTGTTAAAAATATCTTCTGTTATTTTATCCGTTATGGTTCTTATCAGGCTTTGCTCCTGTGCCCCTATGTCCCCTTTATAATCCTGATAATTGGTAAATGTTTCTTCAAAAGAAAGCTTTTTCTCGGCAGGAGTCTTTGCTGTATTGTAAACAAATTTAACTCTTACAGTAATCGTCAGCCTGTTCGCATCGGCAATAGGGGCCACATTATTGGCTACCGCCTGGATAGAAACCGGCGCTATGGTATACCCTATGATACTGCCCGACAAGGTAGCATCCGCATCCGCATTACGGGAAATACTTAGCCGGCTTTGGTTACGTATCCTCGTCTTTAATCCTTCTGTAAAGTTCTGACTTAAATTGGCTACCACCAGGGGCGAATTATTTTCAAAAAACTGCACATCAAGGGTTTTCATACCCGGAGGGATAGAAGCATTTCGGAGCGTATAGCAAGATGATAGCAGCAAGCTTAATGAACAAACAGCAATAACCCCTAATAACCTGAAAATTTTCATTCTGTAAATTCTAAATCCTAATCTTTAAATTCTAAAAATTAAATTCTAAACTCTAAAACATAAGTTCTAAACTCTAAAACATAAATTCTAAATTGCTTGGCATTTTTGATCACCACTCACCACTCACCACTCACCACTCACCACTCACCACTCACCACTCACCACTCACCACTCACCACTCACCAC
>NZ_JBFUPN010000035.1:0-46584 GCF_041355315.1 Mucilaginibacter sp. RCC_168 | reverse complement strand
GGGTACTCGCATATACCCCTAAAGTTAAGGTTATCCATTCGTCTTCCCAACACCTGTGGGCTGGAGCCGAGCGACTGTTTGACGATTTTTTAATGTGTACCCACCCGCCGCCGCTCGGCTCCAGCCGAGTGGCAACTATTACCCGGCCTCCGGCCGATATCAAAAAGCAACCAACATAAAAAAGCCCTGCATAAATAATATGCAGGGCCCATAGTAATATGATAATAGGTCAGTTACGACATTTTAAGTTTCTTTTGAATGTCGGCAACATAACCTTTAAATTTCTTATCGGTATCAATAAGGTCCTCAACGGTTTGGCAGGCGTATATTACGGTAGAGTGGTCGCGGCCGCCAAAGAAGTGACCGATTGATTTTAATGAACTTTTGGTGTGGGCTTTGGCCAGGTACATGGATATTTGACGGGCCTGTACAATTTCGCGTTTGCGGGTTTGTGATTTTACCATTTCAATAGGCACTTCAAAATACTCGCAAACCAGGCTTTGGATATACTCCATCGAAATTTCTTTAGATGAGTTTTTTACAAAGTTCTTGAGCATTTGCTTAGCCAGGTTCAGGTCGATCTCCTTGCGGTTCAGCGTTGACTGAGCCAATAGGGATACCATAGCGCCTTCCAGCTCACGCACATTGTTATCAATGTTATGCGCTACATACTCAATTACATCATTTGAAAGCTCAATGCCATCCTGATAGATCTTGTTTTTGAGGATAGCCATGCGGGTTTCCAGATCAGGGATCTGCAGATCGGCAGACAGGCCCCACTTAAATCTCGATAGCAAACGCTCCTCTAAACCTGCAAGGTCCTTCGGCGCTTTATCTGATGTAATGATCAGTTGCTTACCCGATTGATGTAAATGATTAAAGATGTGGAAGAAGAAATCCTGTGTTTTTTCTTTACCGGCAAAGTTGTGTACATCATCCATGATCAGTACATCAATAGCCTGGTAAAAATTCACAAAATCGTTAATGTTATTGTGTTTAAGCGCGTCAACAAATTGTTGGGTGAATTTTTCGCACGATACATAAAGTACCAGTTTATCGGGCAATGAGCGCTTTATTTCGTTACCAATGGCCTGGGCCAGGTGGGTTTTACCTAAACCAACACCGCCATATATCATTAAAGGATTAAAAGAAGTACCGCCTGGTTTTGCAGCAACGGCATAACCGGCAGAGCGGGCTAAACGGTTGCAATCACCTTCAACAAAGTTTTCAAAGGTGTAATTCCTGTTTAGCTGCGGATCAACATTTAATTTTTTCAAACCTGGGATCACAAAAGGGTTTTTAATGTCCTTATTGATCGAGATTGGGATCGGCATTGACTGATTTTTGGACTCGGCACCATTTCCGTTCGAAGGCATATTAGTGGTGTATGGTTTACTTGATGATTGCTCAACAACTATATTATACTCTAAACGCCCTTCGTCGCCTAATTGTTTTTTGATTGTTTTGCGCAGTAAACCTACATAGTGCTCCTCGAGCCACTCGTAAAAGAATAAACTTGGTACCTGTATCGTCAGAACGCTTCCTTCCATGCGTAAAGCTTTTATTGGCTCAAACCAAGTTTTAAAGCTTTGTGCTGGTATGTTATCTTTGATGATCTGGAGGCAGCTATTCCAAACAGTAGTACAGGTTTTTTCCATATAGATATTAGTAATATATTGATTTCCAACCCCCAGCGAAACAATTTTTGGGCCTGCTACGGAACATCGAATATTGCCAAAAAAAGCTTATAAAAAAATTAAATTTTCACTTTTTTGGCAAATAAATTTCTGGCATGATAATCAGCTTTTTAATGAAAAAAACTCATTAAATATTGATTTTAACAGCAAAAATTGCAATTATATTTCCGTTAGTCCCAATTAATATGAACCGATTAATTTAATAAAAAATCAGGATAATTACCAGGGGGATAATTATTTTTTATACGGTTGCACGCCACAATAGTTGAGCCAATTTAACATTAACGCTACAGTTAAAAAATAATGTTCTGGTATACTGCTAAATAAAATAAGGTACAGGATTTATTTATCAACATTGGGCTATATCGTGTGTCTGTAAAAATTTACACATTGTGTTAATATTCGCCAAAAACGTGGCGCAGAGTGTCAGCAATTTCCCCGAGTGTGGCATAACACTCTACAGCAGTGAGGATAAAGGGCATTAAATTTCCTCTGCCTTGGGCTGCTTCCTTCAATTCCTGTAAACTGGTAGCTACCGCCTGGTTATCTCTGCTGCTTTTTAATGTTGATAATTTTTCCGTTTGCATCTTACGGATACTGTCATCCACCCTGAAAACATTCAGCTCGGCGGCCTCCTGCTGGGTAAAGCGGTTTACACCAACCAATACTTTTTCGCCGCTTTCAATATCGTTTTGATACTGGTAGGCGGATGCGGCTATCTCCTGCTGGATATAATCCTGTTCAATAGCCTTTACAGCGCCGCCCATAGCATCTATCTTGTCAATGTATAATTGTGCAGCGGCTTCTACTTCGTTGGTCAGTGTCTCTATAAAATAAGAGCCAGCCAATGGGTCGACCGTATCGGTAACACCGCTTTCAAAAGCAATGATCTGCTGGGTACGCAACGCTATTTTGGCCGCAGCTTCTGTAGGTAAGGATAGGGCCTCATCGTATCCATTAGTATGTAAGGATTGGGTGCCGCCCAATACCGCAGCCAAAGCCTGGTTGCTAACTCTAATAATATTATTCAAGGGTTGCTGCGCGGTTAAGGTGGATCCGCCTGTTTGGGTGTGGAAGCGTAACTTTTGCGCGCCGGCATCTGTGGCGCCCAGTTGTTTGGTGATATGTGCCCACATACGCCGAGCTGCTCTGAACTTGGCTATCTCCTCAAAAAAATTATTGTGGCAATTAAAAAAGAAAGATAAACGTTTGGCAAATACATTAATATCTAATCCCTTGTCCAGGGCTGCTTTTAAATAGGCTTTGCCATTAGCCAGGGTAAAGGCCAGCTCCTGCACAGCAGTTGAACCGGCTTCGCGGATGTGATAGCCGGATATGGATATGGTGTTCCACTTAGGCACCTCTTTACTGCAGTATTCAAACACGTCGGTAATGAGTCGCATGGATGGCGCGGGTGGGTATATATAGGTACCGCGTGCGGCGTATTCCTTTAATATATCGTTTTGTATAGTTCCGGAGATCTGCTTTAGGTCGGCTCCCTGTTTTTTAGCCAGGGCTATGTACATGGCCAGTAAAATGGGTGCCGTGGCATTGATGGTCATGGAGGTGGTAATATCCTTGAGGGTTATACCATTAAACAGGATCTCAATGTCTTTTAAAGAATCAATGGCTACGCCTACCTTACCCACTTCGCCCTCGGCAAGTTCATGATCAGAGTCGTACCCAATCTGGGTGGGCAGGTCAAACGCTACGGAAAGCCCGGTTGTGCCCTGACCCAGCAGGTAGTGGTATCGTTTGTTTGATTCTTCGGCAGTAGAGAAGCCTGCGTATTGGCGCATGGTCCAGGCCTTGCCCCGATACATGTCTTTTTGTATGCCGCGGGTGAACGGAAACTCACCAGGCAGTTCATCCATTGTGGATGGCTGGGTATAAACTTCCTTAATTTCGATACCCGACGTGGTGGTGAACTTTTTTTCGGCCATGAGGTTAAAATAATTCTTCTATATCCTGCCGTACCAGGCCGGTGGCTATTTCATACGGATCCTGCTCCTGCTTACTTAAATGGATCAATATGGTTTTACTCATCTCGGTACCCGAAGCATCTGCAGGCAGGGCTTTCATGGTATTGTTCATCAGGGTCAGGGTGTCGTCTTTTACCCTTTTCACCACATTCCATACGCGTACGCTTACATAAATCTGTTGCGTAACATTATGCTGAAATTCATTCCTGATCTCAGTAACAACCATCATATGTAATTCGGCCGCCGACAGGCCAGAAGCATTAAGGCGGATAAGCATGCTGGCAGGGTTAATCCTTTCAATAAATAAAATGACACGCTCGTATGCCTGCAAACGCAAAGGCAGCGTTTGGCTGCTAACGGCCCTTTTTAATTCAAGCACCTGTATTTGTTCTGCTTTATCCAGATAAGGTTTAAACAAGTACAACGCCACCCACACTACCCCAATGCCGGCAACGGTATATTTTAAAATATCAAGTAAATAGGGTAGTGTTTGCATGTTTATAAAATGTTAAACTGAGGTCATAAAATACCGGTTGCAACAAAAATCTACATTTTACATTATATTTGTATAGTTAAATAAAAATAAGATGAGTACTGCTGTTGAAATTGCACCGGTAACCTTTACTCCGGGAGCCGTTAAAGAACTTTTTAAATTGAAAGATCAGCAAGAGATAGGCGACGATTTTGGCCTGCGTGTTGGTGTTGAAGGTGGTGGCTGCTCGGGCATGAACTATGTGCTGGGCTTTGATCAGAAAAAGGATGGCGACCAGGAATATGATATTGATGGTATAAGAGTATTTATGCATAAAGCCCATGGCTTGTATCTGGCAGGTATGCAAATTGATTTTCAGGACGGCTTAAATGCCCGCGGATTTACCTTTAATAATCCCAATGCGGCCAGCACCTGTGGCTGTGGTACTTCGTTTTCGGTATAAACTACAGGTTTAAGATATTATAATAAAAGGGCAGCTTATGAGCTGCCCTTTGTGTTTATAGCTTTTTCTTAATATTAAAACACGATTTTATTTATTATAACGGTTGTGTTTGCTGTAACAAAATGATGCGGTGCACAGTCAAACCGCAAAGTTTTTTTATTTTTATACCATGCCGGTAAAAACGTCCTACAAAGAAAATGTCTCTATTGCATTACAATCTATAGCCGGCAACAGGCTGCGTACCTCATTAACCTCGTTAATTATAGCTATAGGTATTATGGCCCTGGTAGGTATTTTAACCGCTATTGAGGGGATACGGCAGTTTACCAATGATGCTTTTGCCGATCTGGGCGCCAATTCATTCACCATCCAAAATCGTGGCCAGGGACTAAACTTTGGCAATGGCGGGAACCATAAAGCTTATCCGGCAGTTACTTACGACCAGGCCGAACGCTTTAAAAAAACGTTTAAATTACCGGTTTTAACCGCCATAAATCTGGATGTTACCGGTACGGCAGTGGCTAAGTATGGCAATCAAAAAACAAATCCTAATATTTCTATTTCAGGATCCAATGAAAATTATCTGATCACTGCTGGCAAAAAACTATCCTTTGGTCGTAATTTTTCATCATCCGAACTGGAGCACGGGGCTAATGTGGTGCTTATCGGGGATGAGATCAAATCAAAACTTTTTAAAAAAGAAGATCCTATTAATAAGTCGCTCTTTATAGGCAATAATAAGTACCGTATAGTTGGCGTAATTGCATCAAAAGGCTCCAGTTCATTTGGGGGCGATAAATTCTGTATTATACCGATATTGAAAGCTAAGCAGATAGATACGGCGCGTAACGTATCCTATACTATCACAATCAAGGTTGCCAGTCCAGGCGCGCTTGATGCATCCATAGGTGAAGCTACCTCGTTATTCCGGAACATCCGGGGGCTCAATATAGCCAATGATACTAATTTTGATATTACGCGGAGCGATTCTATTCAAAAGGAACTCTCAGGCCAGTTAATGGGTATTACTATAGCGGGTTTTGCCATAGGTATTATAACCCTGATTGGGGCGGCCATTGGGCTTATGAACATTATGCTGGTATCAGTTACCGAACGTACACGCGAAATAGGCGTACGTAAGGCTATCGGGGCAACACCTGCCGTTATCCGCAAACAATTTTTAATTGAAGCTATTGTGATATGCCTTATAGGCGGAGCGGTTGGTATATTATTAGGAATGGCAATAGGTAACCTGATAGCTGTTCAAATTAGTGGAACTTTTGTGGTGCCATGGGCATGGCTCTTTTTTGCTGTGCTGTTATGTACCTTTATTGGTTTGATATCGGGCTATTATCCGGCAAAAAAAGCATCCAGGCTTGATCCGGTAGAGGCGTTGAGATATGAATAGATTAATTATGGTTATGGTATCAAGTAGTTAGTATCAAGTATCAAGATTTTAAAAAAATCATGTCTTTGAAAAGTAGTCTCGATACTTGATACTAACTACTTGATACTCCCCTACATCAGCAAAGTATTTTTCAGCGGGTAATCAAAGAGTAGTTTCTCAATGTAAGTAGTATGCAGGGCATCCTTTAGTGCAGCGGCGTGTTTAGGGTGGTGCATGTCGCTTGATATGAAATCAATCAATTCATTATCTATCAGGCTTTCGGCCAATTTTTTTGATTCGCGGCCATAATACCCGGTTAGCGAAATTGTATTCAGCTGAAAATTACAGCCCCAGTCATGCAGGTTTTTAAACTGTTCCAGATCCATATAAGGATATCTTTCAGGGTGGGCCAGGATTGGCTTGTAGCCCCTGTCGTTCATTTTTTGAATAACCGATATGGCATTAGGTGGTTTATTAATGAACGAGAACTCAAATAAGGCATAATTATCGCCCATGGTAAGCAGTCTGTGTTCCTCAACACGGGCTTCAAAGGTTTCGTCAAAATAGTGCTCGGCTGCTGCTTCAACGGGTATATCAATGTTTTCCTTTGCCAGTTCGGTTTTTAATATATGGAGCGCGTTATTAATGGTTTCGGGGGTATTCCTGTAAAAATCAACCATAATATGCGGGGTAGCAATAATTTTTTTTATCCCCAGCTCCATCATCTTACGGACCAGGACAATGGAGTCTTCCGGCGTTTTAGCACCATCATCAATTCCGGGTAATACATGCGAGTGCATATCAACCATGATCGAGTCATAGTTAAAGTTCGTATGTCTCTTTTCTTTTTCCGGCTTCTTTTTAAATAACCCAAACATAATTATGCGCAGTTAATTATTTTTTTGGTGACTATGCGTACGGTATGGTTAGCGATTGGCATATTGTTCGCTATAATATTGCTGATAATGGCCCGATGTAACGTTTTCCAACCACTCTTCATTAGCCAGGTACCAGTCGACAGTTTTTTCCAATCCTTCTTCAAAGGTTATTCCGGGTACCCATCCTAATTCATCTTTAAGTTTGGAGGCATCTATGGCATATCTTAGATCGTGACCGGCCCTGTCTGTTACAAAAGTGATCAGTTTGGCCGATTCTCCTTCAGGCCTGTTCAGCTTTTTGTCGAGTATGGTACATAACAAATTGATCAGGTCAATGTTCTTCCATTCGTTATGGCCGCCAATGTTATAGGTTGATCCGGCTTTTGCTTTATGGAAAATCAAGTCGATGGCGCGGGCATGGTCTTCTACCCAAAGCCAGTCGCGTATGTTTTCGCCTTTGCCGTATACCGGTACAGGTTTACTTTGTTTAATATTATTAATGGCCAGAGGGATCAATTTTTCGGGAAAGTGATAGGATCCATAGTTGTTAGAGCAATTGGATAGTACGGTGTTCATGCCATAAGTATCCTGGTAGGCACGTACAAAGTGATCTGAGCTGGCTTTTGATGCCGAATAAGGCGAATGCGGATCATATGCCGTTTCTTCGGTAAACATACCATCATCGCCCAGGGAGCCATAAACCTCATCGGTTGAAACATGGTAAAAACGGGTTTGGTCATAGCGTCCTTTCCAGTTTTCACGGGCCGCGTTAAGCAGGTTAACGGTACCCACTACATTGGTCATCACAAACTCCAGCGGACTAACAATTGAGCGGTCAACATGCGATTCGGCAGCCAGGTGTATCACTGCATCGGGTTGTTCGGTGGCAAATAACTCGTTAATAAAAGCTATGTCAACAATATCGCCTTTTACAAACCGGTAATTGGGTTCATTTTCAATATCTACCAGGTTAGCCAGGTTACCGGCATAAGTCAGTTTATCTAAATTGATAATGGTATAATCGGGGTAGTTTTTTACAAAACGGCGCACTACATGTGATCCTATAAAACCTGCACCACCTGTAATAATTATTTTTTTCATCGGTAGAATATTAATGGACACTAATTGCACGAATTTAATTGAATTTGACTAATTGGCGCATTTTAAGCAGACAATTTGATTGGCGAAATTCGATTAAATTCGTGCAATTAGTGTTTATTTTGTTTTTATAACGGATTTTGTGATATGTATTTTTCCCATTCCCAGGCCGACAGCATCATGGTATCAATACCCAGTTCGGCCTTCCAGCCCAGCTTATTTGTTGATTTGGTTACATCGCCCCAAACTTTTTCTACATCACCAGGGCGGCGCGGGCCAATCTGGTAATTTAATTTAACACCGGTAGCACGTTCAAACGCGTGTATCACCTCTAATACGGTACTGCCATTGCCGGTACCGATATTAAATACATCATACCCGGTAAAGCTTTCCTTTTCGGCCAGTTTCAAGGCTGCCACATGTGCTTTGGCCAAATCAACTACGTGGATATAATCGCGTACACAGCTGCCATCGGCAGTATCATAATCGTTGCCAAATACGGTTAGTTTTTCACGCTTACCAATAGCGGTTTGGGTAATAAAAGGCACCAGGTTTTGGGGTACGCCAATAGGTAATTCACCTATAAGCGCGGTTTCATGAGCGCCTACCGGGTTGAAATATCTTAATGATATTACTTTGTAGTTACTGCCGGAGGCTACCATGTCGGTCAATATCTCTTCGGCTATTTGCTTGGTGTTGCCATAAGGCGATTCTGCAGGTTTTACCGGCGCGTTCTCGGTAACAGGCAGTATATCCGGCTGCCCGTAAACTGTACAGCTTGATGAAAAAACAAAATTTAGCGGTTTACCGTAATAAGCTTCCAGTAAGTTGATGAGGGAGTAAAAATTATTACGGTAATACTTAAGCGGTTTTTGTACCGATTCGCCTACTGCCTTAAAAGCGGCAAAATGAATAATGCCATCAATATCGGGCTCGTTAACGGCCAGTTCCTTTACGCTTTGTTCATCGCTCAGGTCAAGCTTGTGGAAAACAGGTTTATATCCTATTATCCGGGCTATCTGGTCCAGTATTTTAGGGTCGGAGTTTGATAGGTCGTCAACAATAACAGGTTCATAACCTGCATTTACCAATTCAACAACGGTATGCGATCCAATAAAACCCAAACCGCCGGTTACTAATATCTTCATTTTAATTAGTGTATATTAACGTTTATTATAGTACGCAAAATCCTTGTGGTTTATTTCTTTTTCGGGCAGGGATTTAAAATAATCCAGGGTGATCTTTAAGCCCTCGCTCCGGGATACTTTGGGCTCCCATCCTAAAATAGCTTTAGCCTTGGTAATATCCGGCCGGCGTTGTTTAGGATCATCAACCGGTAAAGGCAGACTGATGAGCTTTTGATCGGTTCCGGTTAGCTTGATGATCTCTTCGCCAAATTGTTTAATGGTGATCTCATCCGGGTTACCAATGTTTACCGGTTGTGCGTAATTACTGTGCAGCAGGCGGTAAATGCCTTCAACCAGGTCGTCTACATAACAAAACGAGCGGGTTTGTGAACCATCGCCAAACATGGTTAATGATTCGCCTCTTAGCGCCTGCCCAATAAAGGCGGGTAATACACGCCCGTCATTTAAGCGCATCCTGGGGCCATAAGTATTAAAGATCCGTACAATGCGGGTCTCCAGGCCATGAAAAGTATGATAAGCCATGGTAATGGCCTCCTGGAAACGTTTGGCCTCGTCATAAACACCTCTTGGACCTACCGGGTTTACATTACCCCAGTATTCTTCGGGTTGGGGGTTTACGTTCGGGTCGCCATAAACTTCCGAGGTTGAAGCGATCAGCATCCGGGAACCTTTGGCCAATGCCAGCCCCAGCAAGTTATGTGTACCCAATGAACCTACCTTTAAGGTCTGGATCGGGATCTTTAAATAATCAATAGGACTTGCCGGTGAAGCAAAGTGCAGTATGTAATGCAGCTCGCCGGGAACATGTACAAATTTGGATACATCATGGTTATAAAACTCAAAATTCTCCAGTTTAAACAAGTGTTCAATATTACGCAGATCGCCGGTGATCAGGTTATCCATGCCAATTACATGGTAGTCTTCTTTGATGAACCTGTCGCACAGGTGCGAACCCAGAAAGCCGGCTGCTCCGGTTATTAATATCCGTTTACGAGTTGACATATTTTATTGTTTGGTTCACTGGTTCATTAGTTCACAGGTTCATTGGTGAACGCGGCAACAGACCATCGATATAAGGCAGGTACCAATAAACTAATGAACCAGTGAGCCAATGAACATTAAACTATTGTTATTACTTTTATGCCCGGCTAAGATAATCATTCATACTTAAATTGATGTTTTTATATAACATTGGGATCAAATTATATTACTTCACTGTATGGTTCGCCTCGTTTTTTAACACCAAAGCCAACTTGTGGATAAATGGGCGCCGGCAACAAAAAATACAGCCATTGAACGGGAGTATCTGGTTCCATTTTGCCTCCCTTGGCGAATTTGAACAAGGTCGGCCAATTCTGGAAGCTATGCGTGAGCAGTATCCCGGCAAAAGTATTGTGGTTACTTTTTTTTCTCCATCGGGCTATGAGATCAGGAAGAATACCCCCCTTGCCAATGCCGTTTACTATCTGCCTTTGGATACCAAAAAAAATGCCCGTCATTTTATTGATACTATAAAGCCGGCTATGGCCATATTTACCAAGTATGAGTACTGGTATCATTATTTTAAGGAGCTAAACAGGCAGAATATTCCGTTATATATTGTCTCTGGTATATTCAGACCTGGACAAGTGTTTTTTAAATGGTATGGCGGTTTGCACCGTAAAATGTTGAGCTTTGTTACGCATTTTTTTTTGCAGGACGAAAGCTCCAAACAACTGCTTAATAACATAGGGATTACTAACGTAACCGTGAGCGGTGATACCCGTTTTGACCGTGTGTGGGCCAATGCGCAAAACCCAAAAGAGATAGCCGGAATAAGTGAATTTAAGAACGGGCAAAAGCTTTTTATAGCTGGCAGCACCTGGCCCGAAGATGAAAAACTACTGGCTACCCTGCCTGTACTATACCCCGACTGGAAATTTATTTTTGCCCCGCACGAAATTGGAGAGGAAAAAATAAACAACCTGATGAACTTATTACCAAAGGGTTCGGCAATAAGATATTCTCAATTAAAAGATACCCAATCGAATCTCAAATCTCAAATCTCAAATCTCAAATCTCTTGTTATAGATAACATCGGTATGCTGTCATCTTTATATGCCTATGGCGATATCGCTTATATTGGTGGTGGGTTTGGGGCAGGTATTCATAATACTCTGGAAGCCGCGGCTTTTGGCCTGCCTGTTATTTTTGGCCCGCATTATTTAAAGTTTAATGAAGCACGGGAGCTGATAGCGCTGAAAGCAGGTTTTAGTATCAGCGATGAAACACAACTAAAGGGTATTGTAGATACTTTGATCACCGACGAAGCTTTTTACAGCACAACCAGCAAAAAGATATACAGTTATGTACAAGAGCATACCGGTGCTACCCAAATGATCATGAGCCCCCTAACCCCTAAAGGGGGAACTTTCTGAAATGCTTCAGGTAATAAAAACATTTGCATATTTGCAGATCAAAGAATTCCCCCTTTAGGGGGTTAGGGGGTTAAATGGGTTTTTTATATCTGCCCGGTTTGGGTAAAGCGCATTTTCATGAATACGGTACCGGCGAAAAACCGCTGCTGGCTTTTCATGGCTATGGCATGACGGGTAAGCAGTTCCATGTGCTCGAGCGCTCTATCCTGCCCAAATACCATATTTACGGATTCGATCATTTTTTTCATGGGGGCAGTAAGCTGGAAGGCTGGACAGAAGAGCAGATCACCGCCGGTATGCCCAAAAATATGGTGTGTATATATATGCAGGAATGGTTTAAAGCCTATGGCGAGCAGCGGTTTTCGGTGATGGGTTACTCCATTGGCGCCAACCTGGCCTTGATACTGTTGGAAGAATATGCTCATTTAATTGACGATGTGATATTAATGGCTCCGGATGGGCTGTCGGTATATAAAGGGTTTCATTTTTTGCTGCACAACCCGATGGGTAAGTTCCTGTTTCGGCGAGTAACCAAAAGCAAGTGGCTGGCTCCCTTTGTACTAAAAACTGTAAAACGGATGGGTTTGATAGATCATAACCTGTACCAGATAGCCTATAATGAAATTGATAGCGAACAAAAGCGACTGGATACTTATTATACCTTAAATTTGATCCGTTTATTGAAACCCGATGTGGAAAAAATAGCCACTCAGATCAATCAGTATAAAATAAATTGCCAGCTGATATTTGGTAAGGACGATAAACTGTTCCCCAAATCTGCAGCGATGCCTTTTATTGAAAAGCTGGATAACGCCGAGGTGCACGAACTGGCCCTGGGTCATTGGTTGGTTATTAAGGCATTGGACGAATATTTAGTACGATAAATTATGTTGCCATCGCGCCAGAATGATACTTTAAGCCGAATGTTTTACCGCTTTATGCGCTGGTGGATGAGCCGTAATTTTAAGGAGATCAACATACAGCCGTTTGAGCCGCGCCCGGGGCACTCCATATTGCTGCTTACTAATCACTTTAGCTGGTGGGATGGTTTTTTTGCCAACTATGCCGCCTTTAATAATTTAAAGCGCCGCCTTTATATCATGATGCAGCATGATCATTTTTTGAAGCACTGGTATTTTAAATACCTGGGCGCTTTTTCTATGAAAAAAGGCTCGCGCGAAATGCTGGAGTCGCTTACCTATTCGGCCGGACTGTTGAACAATCCGGAAAACCTGGTCACTATTTTTCCGCAGGGGGCATTGTACTCCAATCATGAAACCTATATTCATGTAGAAAATGGTATTGAGCGATTGATCAAACAGATCAAAGGTCCCTGCCAGGTAGTTTATCAATGTACATTGATTGATTATTTTGAGGGCCTGAAACCACGGGCCTATATACATCATTTTGACTGTGGTGTTGCCAGCGAGGTGCCGTTTGAGGAGTTGAAACAACGCGTCAATAATTTTCATCAGCAGGCCTTAAAAAAACAGGCCAATATGGAGCACTGATTAAATTTAGGATTTCGGATGTTCGATTTCGGATTTAATTTTGATTTTGAACATGAACTAAACAAAAGTCCGAGTACATTTAAATATATAAATCCAAAATCGGACATCCGAATTCCGAAATCAAAAAAATGGTCTACAACAAGAAGAACATATTTTTTAACCGTGTCATTCATTACTATGTGAAGTGGGCCGTAGGTCGGCATTTTCATGAAATGTTGTTCAATGTTATTGAAGTGGATAAAAGCAAATCGATATTACTGATAGCAAACCACTTTAGTTTTTGGGATGGATTGATTTTGTATTGTTTAAATGAAAAACTGCTGAAAAAAAAGTATCATGTAATGGTGGAGAAAGAAACGGTTCATAAACTCAACTATTTAAAGTTTGTAGGGGCATTTTCTATCACTAAAAAATCAAAAGATATTATTGAGTCGCTTAATTATGCCGCTGAACTTTTAAATGATCCGCAAAATCTGGTACTTATCTTCCCACAGGGGAAACTGTTTTCCAATTATGTGGAGGATGTTCATTTTGATAAAGGCGTATTGCGAATCATGCAAAAAGCGGTTGGCAAGTTCCAGCTGGTTTTTTCTTCAATATTTATTCAATACTTTAAACACAAAAGACCAACTGCTACCGTTTATTTAAAAAGCGAAACCGGAAATTTTACTGATAAAACAATAGTTGAATTAAAAGAAGCATATCAGCAACATTACAGCAATTCAAAACTTCTTCAAACTAAATTTGATATATAAAAGTGATCATTGCCATATCAATAACCTTCTTTTTTATTATTCTGCGTTTTACAGTAACCCTGTTTAATTTTATATCCAATCCCAAACTGCACCGGGTAGCTAAGGCCTATCCGGATAGAGTATCTATCCTCATACCGGCCCGTAATGAGGCAGATAATATCCTTTTGTTGCTACAGTCTATCCATGAGCAGGAGTATCAAAATTATGAAGTGGTTATACTGGATGATGAATCAACGGATAATACTTATGCGGTTTGTGAAGCTTTCGCCGAAAACCATTCGCGTTTCCGGGTAATCAAAGGGAGCAAATTGCCCGATGGCTGGATAGGTAAAAACTACGCCTGCCATCAGTTGGCTCAGCAAGCCGATGGCAAGTATCTGCTTTTCCTTGATGCCGATGAAGAGGTAAAAGAAGGTTTGATCAATAGCGCGGTACACCGGATGCACCTGCATCAGTTAGGCCTATTGAGCCTGTTCACCAATCAGCAAATGGAAAGCCCCGGCGAAAGGGCCGTAGTGCCGCTCATGCATTTTATATTATTAAACTTGTTGCCTGTACGACTCATATACCTGGTGAAAAATGCTTCGGTTGCAGCGGCAAGCGGGCAGTTTATGTTGTTTGATGCTTTTACATATCACCAGCACCAATGGCACAAAGCGGTAAAAAATAAAGTGGTAGAAGATGTTGAGATAATGCGCTTAATTAAGGCCAACGCCTATAACGGCGAGGCCCTGCTGGCCAACGGCATGATCAGATGCCGCATGTATAAAAGTTATAACGAGGCCATAAAGGGCTTTAGTAAAAATTTTCTGGCTGCTTTTAATTACAGCATCATCGGCTTTTTAATTTATATCATACTCATCATCGGTGGACCGATGATCGTGATCATGACACTGAATTTACCCCTGCTGTTGTTTATGCTGGGCTTAATAGCCCTAAGCCGCATCATGATCTCGCTGTTATCAGATCAAAACCCGGTAAGCAATATTATTATGCACCCTGTACAAATGTTCAATATGCTTGTTATAGCAGTTCTATCCATACAAAAATATCTCACCAAAACAACGGTATGGAAAGGGCGCCGGATTTGAAAAATCCACTAAAAGGAGCCACTTCGCGGCCACAGCGCATATCTATTATCATCATTATATTATTTCATGCTGTGGGTTTAATAGGCTGCTCATTGCCGGCAACAGATATATTATTTTTAAAACTGGTGCCCTGGCATTTGCTGTTGATGACCGTTATAATTATATACAACCATGATCAGTTAAGGGGTCGGTTTTTTGTTTTTGGCTTGCTCATCTTCGTTATTGCTTTTGTGGCAGAGCTGATTGGTGTGCATACAGGTTGGCTGTTTGGCAACTATGCTTATGGCGAAACGCTGGGTACCCAACTATTCCGTGTACCGCTCATGATCGGTGTAAACTGGTTCTTGCTCACCTACTCAACCGGGGTACTGTTGCAAAGAAGTCGTATCAAGAGCCGCATTATTCGGATTTTAGTTGGCGCTCTTATCCTGGTGCTGCTTGATGCATCGATAGAACCCATGGCCATGCATTTTGATTACTGGCATTGGACCGATAACCATATCCCCCTAAAAAATTATGTTTGCTGGTTTGGGTTAAGCGCATTGCTGCTTTTTGTTTTTGATCAGTTTAAGTTTAAGCCGCAAAGTAAAGTAGCTTCTGTGTTGCTTATTATGCAGTTTATCTTTTTTATGGGCTTGGAATTGCTGAACTGAGGGCTGCACAAGACTTGCGCTAAAAGCGTATCGTTTTAACAAAAATTAACGAAATCACATAATCATTACCATCAACGTTTTTTTTGCTGTAAATTTGCAACACCATGGGAGAGTATCAGTTAAAGGTTACTATTGATCAGGATTCGGGCTTTTGTTTCGGGGTGGTATATGCTATTGATATGGCTGAGGAAATATTGGCCGAAGATGGCTATCTGTATTGCCTGGGCGATATTGTGCATAACGACGAAGAAGTTGAACGCTTAAAAGCGCTGGGTTTGCGGATTATTGAACATAGTGAACTGGCAAACCTGCGTAACGAAAAGGTACTTATCCGTGCACATGGCGAAGCTCCTGATACATACCGCATCGCTTTAGAAAATAATATTACGCTGATAGATGCCTCCTGCCCCGTGGTTTTAAAACTCCAAAACCGTATCAAAACATCGTACGATGCTAATGAGAAGATCCTGATATTTGGTAAGCACGGACATGCCGAAGTTATTGGCCTGGAAGGGCAAACCAATAATGAGGCCATCGTTTTTCAGGATATTGCAGAATTGGACAATGTAGAGCTTCCTGAAAATATTACCCTGTATACCCAGACCACCAAAAGCATGGAAAAGTTTTATGGTATAAAAGATGAGTTGATTGCCCGGGGATACAACCTTAAAGCCAATGATACTATTTGTCGCCAGGTATCCAACCGGGATAAGGATCTGCCCAAATTTGCCAGCAAGTTTGATAAGATCGTTTTTGTATCGGGCCGTAAATCATCAAACGGAAAGGTATTGTTTGAAGTATGCCGCAAGCATAATCCCAATACATACTTCATATCATCAGCAAGCGAATTGGATAAAACCACCTTTTCGCCAAATGAGACCATTGGTATTGCCGGTGCCACATCAACCCCCATGTGGCTGATGCAGGATGTAAAGGCCGCGCTCGAACAATTTTAACAGCACGCTTTTTGCTGTTGTATAACCATCATGCCAAAAAGCCCTTCAAATACAGGTTTATTTATTGCCATGCTCGTTATTGGCAGCTGGGTGGTCAGCATTATTTTATTAATGCGCTGGCATTTCAGCTTTGCTAATCCCCTGGTTTACCTGTTTGTGCTTATTCAAATGCACCTGTACACGGGTTTGTTCATCACCGCGCATGACGCCATGCATGGAACCGTGTCACCTAATCGGACATTGAATAACCTTACAGGGTACATTTGTACTTTTTTATACGCCTCGTTCTGGTACCCCCAGTTATATACTAAACATCACCAACACCATAACCACGTGCATACCGCCGATGATCCGGATTATCATGAGGGCGGTTTCTGGAGCTGGTATGTAAGGTTTATCCGCAATTATTTATCCGTATGGCAAGTTGTGGTGATGGCTCTTTTGTTCAATATTTTAAAGTTCTGGGTACCGCAGCCAAACCTGATTCTGTTTTGGGTAGTGCCATCGCTGTTAAGCACATTGCAGCTATTTTATTTTGGGACCTATCAGCCACACAAAGGCGAACATAATAATCAATATTTTGCCAGGAGCCAGCGGCGCAATCATGTGCTGGCTTTTTTGAGTTGTTATTTTTTCGGGTATCATTATGAGCACCACGATTCACCGGGGATACCCTGGTGGAAATTATGGAGAGCCGCTCAGTCCTCCGAAAGAGGAGACTTTTGATTAACGGGAAAGGGTCAAAAGCAACGTCAATTACGCATCGGTTTGGCTGTCGTGAATAGCTTGTCGAACTATGATGGGCAAGCCTCTGCGCCCGATCCTTCGAGAAGTTCAGACTGACAGGCCCTTTATCAGTGAAACTAAAGTTTCGCCTTTTTAATGTGCAAGTGAAGTCAAAAATAGCTCTTCTTTTATTGCCGGGATGGTTTGATTGGCCAGCGCGGTATCAAAAAGCAGATTGATGGCTTTCCGGCCTTCTTCGCCCAGGTCAATAGAGTATTTGTTTACGTAAAGCTCGATGTGTTTGTACATTACCTCTTCGCTCATTTCCTGTGCGTGCGAGCGGATAAACTCCAGTCCGGATTTTGGATTGGCGAAAGCAAACTCTACCGATTTGCGCAATACCCGGTTTAATTTATGCTGAACATCAAGGGGTAAGTTGCGATTGGCTACAATGCCGCCTAAAGGTATGGCACACCCGGTTTGTTTTTCCCAGTAATCGCCCAGGTCCAGGATCTTTTTTAGTCCTTTGTCCTGATACGTGAACCGGTTTTCGTGTATGATCAAACCCACATCAACACGACCTTCCAGCACCGCATTTTCAATATCCGAAAACACTAATTCCACCTTATTGGTAGCATTGGGAAATGCGTAGCCTAACAAAAAATTGGCGGTAGTGTATTTGCCAGGAATGCCGATAGTGAGTGGTGAGTGGCGAGTGGTGAGTTGTAAATGGAGCTTTTCAGGATTTTTGTTGCATATCAGCATGGGGCCTACACCGTAACCGAGGGCGCTGCCGGCATCGAGCAATACATATTTATCGGCCACGTAGGCAAAAGCATGATAGCTTAGTTTGGTTACATCCAGTTCACCGCGAAAGGCTTTTTGATTCAGGGTTTCCACATCGTCGTAAAACACCTCAAAGTCAAGGCCTTCGGTATCAATTTTATGATGTATCAGGGCGTCGAAAATAAAAGTATCGTTAGGGCAGGGCGAAAAGCCGAGAGTTAGTTTCATAGTAGGTGTGTTGCGTGGTTCGTGTTGCGTGGTTCGTGTTGCCAGATTAATATGCCCCCGCAACACGTGTCCCGCAACACGAACCTCAATTAATTATTAATGATCCGGGTAACCAGCTCAATGGCAAAGTTATTCAGATTTTTAATGGCAAGCTGTATGTCCCAGTTGTCGCGGTTACGTTTTTCTACATAATTTGACACTGATCTGATCTGCAGGCAAGGTGTGTTGAACTGGCGGCAGGCATAAAAAAATGCGGCGCCTTCCATCGTCTCTATCTGCGGGTTTAATCTCCGTTGTATTTTTTGGATAGATTCTTCGTTGCCATGCACGGTATTCACCGTAATGGCTTTTGCCTTAGCCAGGTAAAGGCTGCTGCAAACCTGCTCCAAAGTGGTAGTAGGTTTAAACATATTTTCGCCAAAGCCCAGTGTGGTAATGGGGATAAATTCCTGGTCATCCTCGGCTCCGGTTTCGGCAAAAGTATCTTCGGTAATTTCAACAACGTAACCCGGGGTAATGCTGCGGTCGAAGCTGCCAGCAATACCCAGATTGATCACCAGATCGTACTTGTGCATATTAAACTGGCGGCCAAGGGCAAAGGCGGTGGGTACCATGCCTGCGCCGGTTATCAACACATCCAGTTTATTTCCAAAACAATTTACTAAAGGTTCAACCTCGAAAGAGGTGGCTGCTACAATTAATATGAGCATATTGGTTTTTTTTATAATACAGGCCTCACCTAAATCCTCTCCAGGGGAGAGGCCTTTAACTTTATTTTTTTGAACCCTCTCCATTGGAGAGGGCAGGGTGAGGCTAAGTATTGGTTTTTTTTGACCGCTAAGATAAAACAACTCAGCTATTTTTGTTTTGTATATTTGCACCCACAAATATTATGATGATACATATTACGCGCAAAGAACATTTTAATGCCGCTCACCGGATGTACCGTGAGGAATGGAGCGCTGAAAAAAACTTTGAGGTATTTGGCAAGTGTGCCAACCCCAACTGGCATGGACATAACTACAACCTGTTTGTAACCGTTAAAGGCGAAGTTACGCACGCTACAGGTTACCTGATAGACCTGAAAGAGCTGAAAACCATCATTAACGATTACGTGATCGAAAAACTTGATCATAAGAACATCAATAAGGATGTGCCTTTTATGGAAGGCAAAATGGCATCGACAGAATTATTATGTATTGAGATATTTAACCAGCTTAAAGAGCCTATTGAAGCTTACGAGGGTGTTTTTTTACACTCGGTTAAATTGTATGAAACCGAAAACAATTCTGCCGAATACTTTGGTGGATAATTTGACAAGATGATAGATAAAGAGCACCTCCCTCATCGCGATGATGATGACGATCTGGATGGATATACCAAGGTTGACCGTTATAACCCTACGCTTATCCAAAACCTATCCAGGAATTACCTCGACGTTTTAAAGCAAATTGGCGAAAACCCTGAGCGCGAAGGTTTGTTAAAAACGCCCGAGCGCATGGCTAAGGCCATGCTGTACCTTACTCATGGCTATGACCTGGATGCTAAGGAAATCCTGAACTCGGCTATGTTTAAAGAAGATTACAGCCAGATGGTGATTGTAAAGGACATTGAAGTATACTCTATGTGCGAACACCATATGCTGCCTTTTTTTGGTAAAGCCCATATTGCTTATATCCCTAACGGATATGTGGTGGGCCTAAGCAAAATACCGCGTATTGTTGATGTTTTTGCCCGTCGCCTGCAGGTACAGGAACGTTTAACTAATGAAATACGCGATTGTATACAGGAAACTCTGAACCCTATTGGTGTAGGGGTTGTTATTGAATGCCGCCATTTGTGCATGAGCATGCGTGGGGTACAAAAACAAAATTCGGTAACTACCACATCGGCATTTACCGGTGAGTTTTTAAAAGAGAAAACCCGTACAGAATTTTTAAATTTGATATCGGCTAAGTTGGGTTAAGCCCGGGATGAGAAGCAAGAGATAAGAATCAAGAACCAAGAGAAAAAAAAACAGGAGATCGGGGACTGGATAAAATAAATCCGAAACGGCGTAGCCCTTTTTAACACCATTATAAACTAACAATAGTTAAAAATCGAACATCCGAAATCCGAAATAAAAAATGAAAGCATATATTTTTCCGGGGCAAGGCTCCCAGTTTCCAGGCATGGGTAAAGATCTGTATGACCAATCAGATAAAGCCCGTGAATTATTTGAAAAAGCTAATGAGATACTGGGTTTCCGTATCACCGAAGTGATGTTTAATGGCACAGCCGAAGACCTGGTGCAAACCAACGTTACCCAGCCGGCCATATTTCTACACTCGGTTATTTTAGCTGCTGTTTTGGGCGATGAATTTAAACCGGAAATGGTTGCGGGTCATTCACTGGGCGAGTTCTCTGCTTTGGTAGCTGCCGGTGCATTATCATTTGAAGATGGATTACGTTTAGTGGCCGCACGTGCCAATGCTATGCAAAAAGCCTGCGAACTGCAGCCATCAACAATGGCGGCTATTTTAGGCCTGGACGATTTTACGGTAGAAGATGTTTGCCAACGTGCAGCTGCTGTAGTGGTGACCGCTAATTATAATTGTCCCGGTCAGTTGGTAATATCAGGAAGTATAGAAGGGATTGACGAGGCCTGCGAAAAGTTGCTGGCAGCGGGCGCCAAAAGGGCGTTGAAACTTAAAGTTGGCGGCGCATTCCACTCCCCGCTGATGGAATCGGCAAGAGTTGAGCTCGAAGCAGCCATTGTTGCTACCGAGATCAAAGAACCTGTTTGCCCGGTATACCAAAACATTGATGCCAAACCTTACACGGATACGGCGTCCATAAAACAAAATTTAATAGCCCAACTTACCGGACCGGTGAGATGGACACAAACTGTAAAACATATGCTGGAAGATGGGGCAACATCATTTACCGAAGTAGGGCCGGGCAAAGTACTGCAAGGACTGGTAAAAAAGGTGGATATGGCGGTGCCCACCAGCAGCGCAATTTTACCACAATAACAGTGCGGAGATAGAGGTGCGGGTGCGGGGATCGAGGTACGCGGATCGGGTTACAAACGCCCGAACCTCGCAACCCGATCCCTGAACCACTATTTAAAACTTTACATATACAGGAAATTTGACTATCTCAGGAAAAATACGCTTGTTGCTTACCTTAATAGGCCTTAGTTTATTAATTACGGCCATTATTGTTCAAAAAGAGTACTCACCTGTAAACAACCTCGTAAAAGCCGGCACTATGCTAGAACATAACCTGCATAAAAAGGAGGCTTATGTAAATGAGCTGATCAATAACAGGCTGAATTTCAGATTACTAAAATATCTGCCAGATAATGAGCAGGATGCCCTTAACGATATTAATGATGTCACGGTTAATAACCGTATATTGTTTATAACACTGAAAAATAATAATTTGCGGTTTTGGAGTGGTATAAGGGCTATTCCGGATAATCCGGGAGCTATAAAAGAGGGCTATTCCTTTATCAGGCAACCCAACGGCTACTACGAAGCCATCAGAAAAACCAAAGGCGATTTTTCGGTTATCTTTTTTATTCCTATAAAGATCAACTACGCGTTTGAAAATCAGTATCTGCAAAACACATTTGATAAGGATCTGGTTAAATATAACAATATTGAAATAGCTGATTATACCGACAGTAACATCTATGAGGTACATAGCAGCAACCATCGTTATTTATTCTCCATAAAACTAAAGGCTAACAGCGTTAATTATGCTTTTGTTTATTATGAGCTGGCGTTTTGGATATTAACCGTGATGGTGTTGTGTGTTCTGATGCACAAAATATGTAGTTATATTGCTTTAAAAGGTTATGCGGTATTATCCATTATATTGCTGGCGGCATTTATCGTATTGTTCAGGTATATTAACCTGCATTATAATCTGCCCGATTTTGCTTATACACTATCGGTATTTAACCCAATATATTATGCTTCCAGTGTAGTATATCCCTCCCTTGGCGATTTTTGTATCAACATTCTGTGTATGTGCTGGTGGATTACTTTTATCTATCTGCAACGGCGGAGGCTATTTACGGTTGTACCCACCAAAACGGTTGGCTATTTTATTGTAATAGCCAGCATATTAATACTTATTGCCAGCTCAACACTGCTGCTAAATTTGTTTTATGGACTCATCATCAATTCAAAAATAAGTTTTAATGTAAATAATGTACTCAGTCTTTCGGGCTTCAGTTTACTTGGCGTAATAATGCTCTGTTTCAGTTTCCTGATATTTTATATTGTTGATGAGATCATCCTTTCTATTTGTCTCCGCCTATTAGTATCCAGGTCACATCAGCTATTCCTGCTGTTGCTGGGGGTAGTTGCAACAACCATGGTTTTCGCCTTGTACCGGGAATATACATCGTTCTATCTTTTGTGGAGCATCATCGTTATTATCCGGGCTTACGGACATTTATTTCACAAGGGGCGGCTTAATGGTACAACACTCCTGGCTATTATACTGATATGCGCCCTTATTTCGGCCATTAAACTTAACCAGTTTGAAAGTGTGAAGGAACGGGAAACACGTAAAGCGCTTGTTCAGAAACTGGAGGTGCCGGATGATGCGACAGCCGATTATATTTTCAAAAAAATAGAAGGACAGATCATTACCGATACCGCTATTATGGCATACTTTACCCCGAATGCTGTACATAATAAGGATTTCCTGAAAACCCGTTTCCAGAAGCTATATTTTGATGGCTATTTGTCGAAATATGAATTTAAAGTACACGAGTATAATGAGCTGGAGCAACCCTTAACAGATGATAATTATGCTTTAAATGTATTTAAGGATCTTGTTTTATATAGTTCATTTAAGGTATCAGATTATTTTTACCGGGAGAATGAATCGTTCGGATTTCAAAATTACTTTGCCATTTTACCCGTTAATTACAGCGGCAAGCAATTAGGTACCCTGGTAATTGAATTAAAATCAAAGCCATTGCAGCCATCTGGCACCTTTCCGGAGCTGCTGGTTGATGGGCATATAAAACCGGAGGATGAGTTTAAGGATTATTCGTACGCGTTTTATATTGATAATAAACTGCTGAGCCAAAAGGGTAATTATGTTTATACATTGGATAATACCGAGTTCAAGGGCGTTATTAAAAAGTATATTATTAAAACCACCCGTAGTAACAACGCCGAGTGGTATGATAGCTTTACAAGCTACAGCCATTTAATATATAAGCCCAGCAAACGTAATTTAATTGTGGTAAGTAAAGAGGAAAATCCATTGTATAACGGGATCACCTCTGTTACCTTCTTTTTTGTAGTACTGTTGGTTTTTAGCACTATTATTTTAACCATCAGGTGGTTAAGAATGCGCACAAGGATCTGGAGCATCCATGATCATAAACTAAAATGGGGCTTTAAAATAAACTTCGACAGGATATTATATCGAACGCGGATCCAGTTCTCAATGGTATTTGCTGTAATGATCACCCTCCTGATGGTTGGTTTTATCACCTTTGTGTCCATCAGCACGCAATACCATACACAGCAGGATAAAATGATCCGCGATAAGATAACCCGTATAGTTACAGCTTTTGAAAGCGGCGCGTTCAACAAATATATATATAATGTTAACGAAGAAAGCCAGGTAAGCTTTAATGAGCTGGCCAATAATTACTCAACCGATCTTACCTTATTTGATACCAACGGGGTGCCGCTGGTAACCACCCAGCCTAAAATTTATGAGTATGGGTTAACTGCCAAAAGAATGAATGCCAAAGCCTTTATTTATCTGAGCAGGCTACAAAAATCTGAGTTTGTAAATGAAGAAAAAATAGGAGGCTTAAGTTATAAGGCGGCCTATGCGCCTATTATCAGTTCAAATAAAACCATAGCGTATATTCAGCTGCCTTATTTTTCGAACGAGGCTGATTACCGGGAGCGTATCAGTTCCTTGCTCAATGTAATGATCAATGTGTATGCGGTGGTGTTTTTGGCTATCGGGTTGTTCGCGGTTATTATAGCCCGGCAAATTACTGCGCCACTAAACTTTATACAGGAAAGTTTAAGTAAAACCAT
Organism: Mucilaginibacter sp. RCC_168; assembly: GCF_041355315.1. Taxonomy (NCBI): domain Bacteria; kingdom Pseudomonadati; phylum Bacteroidota; class Sphingobacteriia; order Sphingobacteriales; family Sphingobacteriaceae; genus Mucilaginibacter; species Mucilaginibacter sp. RCC_168. The sequence continues at coordinate 22,265 of NZ_JBFUPN010000035.1, read as the reverse complement.
ATACGGGAAAAAGAACGAACACATTAAATGGGCACGTAATGACGAGATTGGGGCGTTGATATCTGAGTATAACAAAATGATATCGGCACTGGAGAACAGCGCACACCGCCTGGCCCAGTCCGAGCGGGAGAGCGCCTGGCGCGAAATGGCCAAACAGGTGGCCCATGAAATTAAAAATCCGCTAACACCCTTAAAATTGGGCTTACAGCTACTGGACAAATCATGGAAGGATAAAGATCCTAAGTTTGATCAGAAATTTGAGCGTTTTAGCCGGTCGTTTGTAGAGCAGATCGAAAGCCTTTCGTCCATTGCATCGGAGTTTTCGGCCTTTGCCAAAATGCCCGATACCCGCATTGAACAGATCAATATTTTTGAAATGCTGGGGCAGGCGGTTACTATTTTTAAACAAATGGATAATATTCTGATAGCCTATCAGCCTCCCGAAACCCCATTTATGATCAATGCCGACCGCGATCAGCTACTGCGTTGTTTTAATAACCTGCTCAAAAATGCTATTGAAGCAACCCCGCCGGACAGGCAAGGGGTTATCGATATTAACTACCTGGTCACCAGCAAAAACGTACTGCTCACTATTAAGGATAATGGGAATGGTATCCCCGAAAACATGCGTGAAAAAATATTTGAGCCTAACTTCACCACCAAAAGCTCTGGCACCGGTTTGGGACTTGCCTTTGTTAAAAACTCCATTGAAAACGCTAACGGCAAAATCTGGTTCGAAACAACCATAGGCAGTGGCACCTCTTTTTACCTGAGCTTTCCGGCCGCCATTTAAGCTAAAAGCCTAAGGCAAAAAGCCCAAAACAAAGAACATGGTGATTTTTAATAAACAATTATAAAAGGCTTTCGGCTTTGAGCCTTTCGCTTTCAGCTTTTTGCTTTAAGCCTTCAGCTTTTCGCTTTCAGCTTTCTTCTTGAATTTTTTTACTGTTTCAGTAACATGGGCCAGATGGTGATTGCTGTGCCAGGCATAAAGTCCAAGCCCCTTGATGAGCGAAACCGTATCGCCGGATGCCGGGTGAACAAAGGTGCGCGACCATTCATTTTCTGTAAAACTTTCAAACAGGGCAACAAAATGCTGATGGATACCTTCCAGCATTTTTAAGGATGGTTCAACCGGCAGGCGGTAATCTGGCAGCAGGGCCCAGTCGGCCTCTTCATAGGGCTTTATTACCGGGTTGTTTTCGGTTAAAGCAAGCTTAAAGCGGGTAATAGAGTTCATGTGGCTATCAGCCAGGTGGTGTATCACCTGGCGAAGTGTCCAGCCTCCGGTACGGTAAGGCGTATCCAGTTCCTGGTAGTTTAAGCCGGCAATGGCATGTCTTAATTTACCGGGCAGGGTCCGTATATCCTCTATCCATTCGCGTATATCCTCGTTGGTATATGATGCCGGCGGCGTAAATTTCCCGATCGGGAATTTCATTTGTTCGTCTGTCATGTGCTGTAAAAAAATTTAATTTAGGCATAATTTAAAACTACCACAAGCTTTTGCTATAAATTAGCGTTCTGTACCTATTTAATAAACCGATGGTTAAAAAAATATTATTAGTACTCCTGCTTTTAAATGCCTCATTTTTATATGCACAAACCATCAAAACCGATATACTGGTGATAGGTGGCGGGGCTGCCGGAACCGCGGCCGCTATACAGGGTGCACGCAGTAAACTAAAAACCATATTGGTTGAACCCGGACCATGGCTGGGTGGCAGCATGACCGCCGCCGGCATGTGTGTAGTGGAAGGCAACAGGAACCTGCCAACGGGTATCTGGGGCGAATTCCGCAGGCATGTGCGCGATTTTTATAAGAACAGGCTGGGTTATGATACCACCTATAACGCCACCCTGCGTTTTGAACCATACACTGGTGCGGCTATCCTCAAAAAAATGACCGATACCGTTAAAAATCTCACAGTAAAATTAAATACCCCGTTTACCGACATTGAAAAAGATGGCACGGGCTGGCAGGTAAGTATTACCGAAAATAACCGAACCACCACTATAAAAGCCAGGGTAGTAATTGATGCTACTGAAACCGGCGATGTAGCAGCCAAAGCAGGTGAGGTGCTCCTATCGGGTTTTGACAGTTCGAAGGATACCGGCGAAAGTTTAGCCCCGGCCACAGCTTTGCCACGCATACAGGATATTACCTGGATAGCTATTGTAAAAGACTTTGGGAAAACAGCCGATAAAACGATGCCCAAACCACAGGGTTATGATGCTGCGGAGTACGCCTGTCTGAAAGGAAAAAATATCAGCAAAATGCTGGCTGAGGGCAGATTGCCCAATGATAAATACATGATCAAATGGGCAGGATGCGGTAACCAATACCCAACCACTGCCGATGATCTGAAACCCGCCAACCGGGATGCCTTTTATGCTAAGGCTCGTTTGCACACCCTGGGTCTGATATATTACCTGCAAACGGAACTGAGTTTTAAAAACCTGGGATTGGATGATGAATATCCAACGCCTGATCACCTGCCTTACCTTCCCTACATCAGGGAGGCCGGCCGTGCCAAAGGCTTGGTCCGTATGACACTGGACGATCTGTACCAGCCTTATGATCGCCCGGTAAAACTGTACCGTACGGCTATAGCAGTTGGCGATGCTTCGCCGGGACAACATTATGGAGAAGGCACCGCGCCAAAAACAAACTATCCGCCATTTATGGCTTACAGCATCCCGCTGGGTTCTGTCGTGCTTAAAGATCTGGATAATTTACTGGTTACAGAAAAAGCGCTGTCGGTATCGCATCTGGTGAATGCCAGCACTATGTACCCTTCGGTTCAAATGGCTGTGGGGCAGGGTGCGGGGGCAACGGCTGCTTTTTGCGCTTTCTTTAAAACCACTACCAAAAAATTAAATGTGCGCATAATACAAGGCGAACTGCTTGATTTTAAAGCCTGGCTATTGCCTTTTTCGGATATCAAACCAAACGACCCTTATTTGAGGTCGATGCAGCAGATAGGCGCTACGGGTTTACTTAAAGGGGTACCAAAAATAAACGGCAACAGCGCACAGCTGCTATTTATGCCCGATTCTGTAGTGAGTACTGCGGAAGTGGAACCTTTTTTTAAGGAGATATACGCCCGTGCTTTTTTATGGTTTAATAAAGAAAAACCAGGCGAAAAATTTACACAGGGTAACCTCCTGTCGTTCATTAGCGAGATCACGTTGACCGAGCCTAAAACCCTGCAGATAAGCTTGCAGAAAGCCTGGAAAACACAGTATAAATTCAACTCTGATTTTGATTTGAACCGACCGGTTACCCGGCGGGAATTTGCCGTTTTGGCTAACAAGTTTTTAAACCCCTTCGCCCGTACAGTTGATCTTTCCGGGAGGATGGTGAATTGAAAAAACAGTATGCATCTCTTTTCGCCGCAGGCGAAAAGAGATGCATACTGTTTTTGGGAATTCAGGAAGACGATCTGGTTATTCGGATTTCAAAATGGCGTATAGATGCTTATCCATCACTTCCCCTTTTTTGATCAGCGCATTGCGCATAATACCCTCTTTAATATAGCCTGCCTTTTCCAGTACCCGCATAGATGCGGTATTTTTGCTGAACACACCGGCCTGCACACGGATGATACCTAAATTTTCAAAGGCATAACGGGTAAGCAACTGTACCGCTTCGGTGATAATGCCGCGGCCCCAGTAAGGTTCGGCCAGCCAATAACCTATTTCGGCTTCATTATGGTTGGCATCAACCTTTAAATCCAAGGCAATACCGCCGCAAACCTGGCCGTCAATAGCTATCGCGAAATTGGTTAGCAGCTCTTGTTTCTTCATAAAGGCCACCCAGGTAAAGGCATCATTCAGCGTGTATGGGTACGGAAAGCGATCCAATAAAAAAGCAGATACATTTGGGTTGTCCGCATGTTTTTGCAATGATGCCTCATCGCCATCAAACCATCCCCTTAAAATAAACGCTGAACCCCGAATTTCCATTTTGTAACAATAAAATGCCTAAAATTAACAATGATAACCGAAACTGTTAAATTGCAGACATTTTAAGGCGTTTTGCCATATTGATTTACATGAAAAGACTGATCACTTTACTACTTATAGTTAATACCGCCGCCACGTTCGCTCAGAAACTGGATACCCTAACCATCGAAAAGATCATGCGCGACCCAAAATGGATAGGCGTATCGCCATCCAATATCCGCTGGAGCGACGACAGTAAAAAGATCTATTTTAAATGGAACCCCGGTCATGATGATGCGGATGCCCTGTATGCCATCACTATCGGTAACACAAATCCGCAAAAAGTAAGTATAGCGGAGCAGCGCGGTTTAACGACTGATGGCGAGTGGAATAAAAGCCGTATGCAAAAGGTTTTTGAAAAAAACGGCGATCTGTTTCTGGCTGATATTAAAAGTGGTAAGGTTATTCAACTAACCAATACCGAGCAGCGAGAGGATGACCCCATTTTCAGCGGTGATGAACATGAGATCATATTTAAACAAAACAATAATCTTTTTGCCCTGAAACTTAACGGTGGGCAGTTAAAACAGTTGACCAACTTTGTACGCTCCCCCGAAAAGAAGAAAGATGCCGAAAAGCTGAACGATCAGCAGGCATGGCTCAAAAAGCAACAGTTGGAACTTTTTGATATCATCAAAAAAGAGGCGAAAGAAGATAAATTGGATTCAATCCAAACCGCAGCCCTGGAACCTCAGCAATTAAAAGAACTGGTTACCGGCGGCGATCGTGTGGGCTTGGTAAAAATAAGTCCTGATGGTAAATACATCACCTATCGGTTAACCAAAGCTGCCGATGGCGTAAAAAATGCAATCGTTCCTAATTATGTCACAGCTTCGGGCTTTACAGAGGATATCCCAAACCGCTCTAAGGTTGGCAGGCCATCATCTACCTCAAAAATGCTGGTGTTTGATACCCGTCGCCAGTCCTTTTACCCGGTGCTTACCCAGGATATCCCCGGCATTAAAGATCTGCCCGATTATCTGAAGGATTATCCAACTGAACTGGCAGAGCGTAAAAAAGCGAATGCAGACAGACAGGTAGATATAGAAGGTCCATTCTGGAGTGTGGATGGTAAAAATGCTGTTGTGGTGGCCAGCGCGCAGGATAATAAGGACAGATGGATTATGCGCCTCGACCCGGTAACAGGGAAGCTAAGCCTGCTTGACCGTCAGCATGATGAAGCCTGGATCGGTGGGCCGGGTATTGAAACCGGCGCCGCAGGTAATGTTGGTTTTACCGACAATACTCACTTTTATTTCCAGAGCGAGGCCAGCGGCTATTCGCATATTTACCTGGTTGATGTGTTAAGCGGCGCGAAAAAGCAGCTGACCAGCGGTAAATGGGAGGTACAAACCCTGCAATTATCAAACGATAAAAAAACATTTTACTTTACTGCGAATATAGAACATCCGGGTATTACCCATTTTTACAGCATGCCCGTAAGCGGCGGCAATCCGGTTAAAATAACCGGATTGAAAGGCGGTAATGAGGTAACTCTCTCGCCCGACGAAAAATGGCTGGCTATCCGTTATTCCTACTCCAACAAACCCTGGGAACTGTATCTACAACCCAACAAACCGGGGGCAAAGGCAATACAGGTAACACATTCGGTTTCGGCCGAATTTAATTCGTATCCATGGCGCGATCCGGAGATCATCACCTTTAAAAACCGGTATGGCAATGATGTTTACGCACGCCAGTATCTGCCCAAAAAAGCCGATCCGGCTAAACCCGCAGTTTTATTTGTACATGGCGCCGGTTATTTGCAAGAAGTAACTTATTCCTGGAGCTATTACTTCCGCGAGTTTATGTTCAATAATATGCTGGCTGATAATGGCTATACGGTACTGGATATTGATTATACCGCCAGTGCAGGTTATGGCCGTGATTGGCGCACAGGCATCTATCGCCACATGGGTGGTAAGGATCTGACTGATCAGGTTGACGGGGTAAAATACCTGGTTGAAAAATTTGGTGTTAACCCTAAACATGTGGGTTTGTACGGCGGTTCCTACGGTGGCTTTATAACCCTGATGGGTATGTTTACCGAGCCTGATGTTTTTGCAGCCGGTGGAGCTATCAGATCGGTGACCGATTGGGCGCATTATAACCATGGGTACACCTCCAATATTTTAAATGAGCCCTTTACCGATGAGCAGGCTTATCGTAAAAGTTCGCCTATTTATTTTGCCAATGGCTTAAAAGGCAACCTGCTAATGCTGCATGGTATGATAGACCAGAATGTGAATTACCAGGATATCATCCGTCTTACCCAAAAATTGATTGAGCTGCATAAGGAGAACTGGGAACTGGCATCATACCCGGTAGAAGATCATGGCTTTGAACAAGCCAGCAGTTGGACGGATGAGTACAAGCGCATATTTAAACTATTTGAACAAACGCTAAAAAAGTGACTTAAGGTAAAAGGATCCGGAATTCATCGGTTCCTTCTACTCTTTCCAACTCAGTTCCATAAGGAAGGTTTAGATATGGAATAATAGCTTTATCATAATTTGCGATGGTATTTACGTTGTAGATCATTGTATTGTCCGGATCATCGACATAACCCTGGTCTTCGGTGCCCGAAAAAAAGCGCCAACCGCTATCTTTCTCAAAGTCTGATTTTTCTCGGTACATGTATATCACTTTAAGACCATCAACAGTGATCTTGTCGGTGGCCATACATCCGCCTATTGGAGGGATAAGATTTAAAATCTGATCGGCCCTGAGTTTAAAATTCTTCATGTGTTGTCGTCATAAGTGAGATGATTGACCTATGTTTTTCGCATTTGTGATAGTTTAATTAAAAGGTTTGCTGTAGGATAGCTTCTCCCAATTTCTGTTTAATTTTACAAATTATCAAATCATGTCAAAAAACATTTCCATAAATAAATTATCGATATTGCTCGTTTTTTCCTGCATAAGTTGTAGCAATACGTCCAAGTCGCCCGTAATTCATATCGATAAGATTGATCAGGAACGTTCTATCAAAATAAGTGGTTTAGATGTGGCCGTTATCCAGGACATCGCCCGTGATTCTGCGAGAGCGAACTGGCAGGGCTTGATGCCTGTATATAAAATGCCGGGCGATACGGATATGAAAAATTATCAGCCTATGCAGCCCGGTACATACCATATAGCCGATGGCGCCGTTATTTTTACACCGGATACCCCCTTTGTAAGCCATCGAACCTATTTTGTAAGGTATTATAAATTGGATAGCGATAATCAACTGACAGATTTTATCAGAGGACGCAACCGGCCGGGTAGTTTACACTACATTGATTTAACATTTTAAGTAATAAACCGCCGTGAATTGCTTGAAAATCAAATAATATTATGTATATTTGCACCTAATTAATAAAAGAGGGGGCGATTTGTCCCCTCTTTTATTTTATCAATCAAATTATCAATCATAATACCGGAGGGTAATGAATATTGAAAAAAGAGTAAGAGAGCTGGTTGAAGAGAAGATAGCCGATAAGCCAAATTTGTTTATAGTGGACATCAAAATGCACTCAAACGGAAAGCTGATTGTGCTGGTAGATGGTGATAACGGCCTGGGGATTGATGATTGTGTGCAGATAAGCAGGCACGTTGGCTTCCACCTGGAAGAAGAGAATGTGATAGAAACCGCATACAACCTGGAAGTATCATCGCCGGGGATTGATTTCCCGCTATCGTCAACCAGGCAATACGCCAAAAACATAGGGCGTAACTTAGGCATCAAAATGGCCGACGGGAGCAAAAGAGAAGGCAAGCTGACGGCCATAACAGAAGATGCCGTTATCATTGAAGAAAAAGTAAAAGAAAAAGGGAAAAAAGCCGAAACTGTTGAAAGCGTGATCCCTATTGATAAAATAACAGAGACAAAAGTTTTAATATCATTCAAGTAGAAAATGAGCAATATTAATTTAATTGATTCTTTTCAGGAATTTAAAGATTTCAAGAACATTGACCGCCCAACCATGATGAGCGTTCTGGAAGACGTTTTCAGAAGCATGATCAGGAAAAAGTATGGCACCGATGAAAATTGCGACGTAATTGTAAACACGGACAACGGTGACTTGGAGATCTGGCGCACCCGTAAGGTGATGGAAGATGGCTTTAGTGAGGATGATGACCTGGAAATAGAATTAGCCGAAGCACAATTGATTGATGCTGACCTGGAAGTAGGGGATGATTACATTGAGCAGATCACGTTGGAAAGCTTTGGCCGCCGTGCTATTTTGGCCGCCCGCCAAACACTGGTTTCAAAAATTCTGGAACTGGAAAAAGACGAGATCTTTAAAAAATATAAAGACCGTGTTGGCGAAATTGTTACCGGCGAGGTTTACCAGGTTTGGAAAAAAGAAACCCTGGTACTTGACGATGAAGGCAATGAGTTACTGCTGCCAAAAACCGAGCAAATTCCGGCGGACTACTTTAAAAAGGGCGACAGCGTAAAAGCGGTTGTGCATAAGGTAGACATGCTGAACAGTAACCCTAAGATCATCATTTCACGTACAGCTCCTGAGTTTTTACAGCGTTTGTTTGAGTTGGAAGTACCAGAGATATTCGATGGACTGATCACGATCAAGAAAATTGTACGTGAACCAGGCGAAAGAGCTAAGGTAGCTGTTGAGTCATATGATGATCGTATTGATCCGGTAGGCGCCTGCGTGGGTATGAAAGGATCACGTATACACGGTATCGTTCGCGAATTAAAAAATGAGAATATTGACGTGATCAATTTCACCAATAATGTTCAATTATATATTCAGCGTGCCTTATCACCAGCTAAAATAACTTCTATTAAGCTGGATGATGATAAAAAAACTGCGGCGGTATATTTAAAGCCCGATCAGGTATCACTGGCTATTGGCCGTGGCGGTCATAATATTAAACTTGCTGGTAAGTTAACCGGCTATGAAATAGATGTTTACCGCGAAGCAGATGAGCATGACGAGGATGTGGACATCGAAGAGTTTTCAGATGAAATTGACAGCTGGATCATCGATGAGTTTAAACGTATAGGTTTAGACACCGCGAAATCGGTACTTGCTTTAACAGTAGGCGAATTGGTAAAACGTACGGATCTGGAAGAAGAAACTGTAAAAGAAGTGTTATCAATATTGAGTGCTGAGTTTGAATAAGCATAGAAACCAAAATTAAAATCGTATTTTTGCGATAATAAGCAGAGAAATTATAATAAATGTCAGAAGACAAATCAATAAAATTAATTAAAGCAGTAAAAGAACTCAACATTGGTATGGGTACCATTGTCGATTTTTTGGCTACAAAAGGCTATAAGGTTGAAAAACAACCTATGGCGAAGCTGGATAGCGACATGTACTCCGCATTGTTGAAGGAGTTTGCTGTTGACAAAAGTATTAAGGAGGAAGCCAAGCAGATCAGTATCGGAAAGATCAGAAAAGAAGAGCCTGCTGGGTTTCCGGAAAAGCCGGTTGAGAATCGCCGTTCACGGGATTTTGAGAACGAAGAGATCCTGATCAAGAACGCGGGCAACTATACTTCGCCGCAGGCAGAAAAACCAAAGCCGGTTGAACCTGCCGCTGACAAGTCTGACGAACGTAATGATGTTTTGCCGGGCGTTAAAGTAGTAGGTAAAATTGACCTTAATAATCTGAACGCAAAACCGCAGCCAGCGGCCGAAAAACCTGCAGAGGTAGCAAAACCTGTAGAGGTTGCTAAACAACCGGAAGTTGTGGCTCCTGCGCCCAAGCCGGAACCAAAGGCCGAAGCCCCGGTAGAAAAAGCTCCTGAAGCTCCAAAAACAGAGGAGCCAAAGCAACAGCCTGTTGTTGAAACTCCAAAAGCGGAGGTTCCGAAAGCTCCGGTAACACCACCGGCTATTCCAGCTGTGCAAGCACCGGTTACCGAGGCAACTGCCGATGAAAGCCAGGAACCTGATGTGATCAGGGCAAAAGCCGAAAGACTTACAGGGCCAAATGTGATCGGTAAAATACAATTACCGGTTAACACGCCAAAACGTAATCCGGTGGCATCATCATCAAATGCCAACAGTGCCGATCATAAACGTAAAAGAAAACGTAAGGATAACCAGGGTAACCCGCAACATGGCGGTGGACAACACGGTGGCAATCACCAGCAGCCACAGCAAGGCCAAGGGCATAACAACCCACCTGCTGCAGGCGGAACCATTAATCCAAATCGTCCTGATTTCAGGAACCGTGGTAACGGTGCTCCCGGAAACGGTGGGCCAAGCCAGGGTGGCGGTAATCGTCCTGATTTCAGGAACAGCCGTAACAATCCGCCTCAAAATAGCGGTCCAAAAGAAGAACCATCTGAAAAAGATATACAAGACCAGATCAAGGCTACACTGGCCCGTTTAAGCGGGGCTGGTAAGTCGGGTAAATTTGCACAGAGAGCTAAATTCCGTCGTCAGAAACGTGACGATGTGGCCTCAAGTGCAGAAGAGCTGGCATTGGAGCAGGAATTACAATCCAAAGTATTAAAGGTTACCGAGTTTGTAACAGCAAATGAGCTGGCTTTAATGATGGATGTTTCTGTAACACAGATCATATCTACCTGTATGAGCCTTGGCTTGTTTGTGTCTATTAACCAACGGCTTGATGCCGAAACCCTAAGCATTGTTGCCGATGAGTTTGGTTACCAGATAGAGTTTGTAAAACCACAGGATGAGGAAGCCAATCTGGAACAGGAGGATGATCCTGCTGATCTGGTACCGCGTGCGCCGATAGTGACCATCATGGGCCACGTTGACCACGGTAAGACATCCCTGCTCGACTTTATACGTAAAACAAATGTAATAGGCGGCGAAGCTGGTGGTATTACCCAGCACATTGGTGCTTATGAGGTAACCCTGCCAGGCGATAAAGGGAAAATAACATTCCTGGATACTCCGGGTCACGAGGCGTTTACCGCCATGCGTGCAAGGGGTGCACAGGTAACGGATATTGTAATTATAGTAATTGCCGCAGACGATAGCGTGATGCCGCAAACCCGCGAGGCTATAAACCACGCGCAGGCAGCAGGAGCGCCTATCATTTTCGCTTTCAACAAAATTGATAAGCCAGGCGCTAATGCCGATAAGGTACGTGAACAACTTTCGGCCATGAACATTTTGGTTGAGGAGTGGGGCGGTAAATACCAAACCCAGGAAATATCAGCTAAAACAGGTTTAAATGTTGAGCTGCTTTTAGAAAAAGTATTGCTTGAGGCCGAATTGCTTGAACTGAAAGCCAACCCGAATAAACGTGCCGTAGGTACTGTTATTGAAGCAGCCCTTGATAAAGGCCGTGGTATTGTTACCACCATTCTGGTACAAGCTGGTCGCTTAAAAGTGGGCGATCCGATACTGGCAGGTTGTTACAGCGGTCGTGTTAAAGCATTAACCAACGAGCGTGGCCAAAGGGTTGAATCTGCAGGGCCATCAACACCGGTACAGGTGTTGGGTATGCAGGGTGCGCCTACAGCCGGTGATAAGTTTAACGTATTGGAAAGTGAAGTTGAAGCCCGTGAAATTGCTAATAAGCGCTTGCAACTGCAACGTGAGCAAGGTTTACGTACGCAGAAACACATCACCCTTGATGAGATCGGCCGTCGTTTGGCAGTTGGTAACTTTAAGGAGCTTAACATTATTGTTAAAGGTGACGTGGATGGATCAATCGAAGCGTTATCCGATTCATTACTGAAACTATCAACCGAACAGATACAGGTTAATATCATATCTAAAGCAGTTGGTCAGATCTCTGAATCTGATGTATTGCTGGCTTCCGCGTCTGACGCGATCATTATCGGTTTCCAGGTTCGTCCGTCAGGAAGTGCCCGCAAACTGGCTGAAGCTGAGCAGATCGATATCAGGTTGTACTCTATCATCTACGATGCGATCAATGAGATCAAAGCTGCGATGGAAGGTATGCTTGCACCAACATTTGAAGAGAAGATCGTGGCCAATGTGGAAATACGTGAAACCTTTAAGATCAGCAAAGTAGGTACTATAGCAGGTTGTATGGTATTAGATGGTAAAATTAACCGTAACAGCAAGATCCGTATCATACGCGATGGTGTAGTAATTTACACAGGTGAATTGGCTTCGTTAAAACGCTTTAAAGATGATGTTAAGGAAGTAAACGCCGGTTATGAGTGCGGTTTGAATATCCAAAACTTTAATAACATTGAAGTAGGCGACATCGTTGAAGCTTATGAAAATGTAGAAGTGAAACGTAAGCTGTAATAACAGTTTTCATATATTAAAAATAAAAGGGCCCTTATAAAGGGCCCTTTTATTTTTAAGTGTGTTTTAGTAGAGCAGATAGTATTCTACATAGTGTTGATTGGTCACTATACATGCAAATGTTCTAATTTGGGGATAAAAGCTGTTCTCCGCAGCGCTCAAGAGCATGTTAGCCAAGCAGCATGTATAAGATAAACAGATATATTTATTGTAACATGATTAATACAATAAGTAGGTAGATTTGATTATTCCTCATAACCTTTTGATTTTTAAATAAAAGAAATGTAAATTCCATTTTTATATAACCTTAAATGATAAAAAAACATTTCCTAAGTCTTGTTATAGTCATTTTCATTCTTCTTGCCGAACAAGTTCGTGCTCAGACCGCAACTGCTGATAATACCGGTGAGGACCAGATCAGTATCACCCGACTGGCCGATGCTTACAATAGCGCTATAGGGCAGCAATCCCGTTTATATAACGGACCCGAATACGAACTATATAATCCAGCTATAAAAGGGACCGCGTATTTTCAGGATATCAATAAATTTACTCCAGGTACAGTTACCTATGATGGCTTATTTTTTAAGGATGTGCCGATGATGTACGATCTGAATAAAGACGTTGTAGTAGTGCTCTTATATAATAAATTTTCCATGTATACCCTACTAAATGAGCGGGTTGAGCGTTTTGACCTGCTCAATCATCATTTTGTAAACACCTTATCAGACTCATTACATACCAATAACGGTATCGACCCTGGTTTTTATGATGAGTTATACCATGGTCATGTTGTTGTGCTGGCCAAGTATTCAAAATCAATCCAAACAAACTCTGGTTCAAATGCTATCGAAACCTATTTTTCACAACGTAAAAGTTTTTACCTGAAGAAAGGGAACAATTATTATAGTATTAGCGGGCAGGGAGCCTTACTTGATATTTTAAAAGATAAAAAGAAAGAGCTACAACAATACATTAAAACCAAGAAGATTAAATATAGGAAGGCCCCGGAAGAAGCTATGGTTGCTATAGCCGGCCGGTATGATGAGTTATCCAGGTAGGATGTCTTAAACTTAAGCGGCAAAAATAGTACCCTGGTGATAATGGCGTCATATAATATTTTACCGGTACGGGTAAAAAATAAAATTATAGATGAAAAAAATTTACTTTCTGAGTTTCTGTTTCCTGGTACTTGTTAAGTTGTGTTTTGCTCAGCAAAATACAGCAGTATCAATAAGTGTAAACTTTCATCAGGCTACCATCGGCCAATTTGTTACGGAACTGGAAGCGAAAACCGGATATCACTTTTACTATAATCCCATCCAATTCGATAGTTTAAAAATTTCTGTTGAGGTAAATAATAAGCCCATTGAAACGGTGCTGGATCTGGCTTTTAAGAATACCGATTTTCATTATGCTATTACCTCCCAACACCAGATATTTCTTACCCGCGGGCGCGAGATACAAATCAGATTGCCTGCTGGGTTTTTCGAAAATAAGCCAGGAACAACACCGTCAATAACCAATCAGTCTAAAAGTGTTTCTACTAATGCTGCAGTTGCCGATTTTACTGATGAAAAAGAAAAAAAAGTTCCTGAAGCCACCACAGAAAACAAATTGTATGAAATAGGAATTAAAACAAACACTATTCAACCGGGTAAAGCCACACTATCTGGCTATGTACGTGATGGCAAATCGGGCGAATCGGTGGTAGGCGCCAGTATTTATGTTACCAATACAAAAACGGGTGTAGCCACAGATCAGTTTGGATACTTTACTATTGTGTTGCCAAAAGGGAGGCAAATTTTAAGTGTAAGAGGTATTGGCATGCGTGATACCCGCCGCCAGATAATATTATACTCTGACGGTAAACTGATCATTGAAATGCAGGAGCAGGTGACCAGCTTAAAGGAGGTGAAAATATCTGCCGAAAAGGTGGCCAATGTTCGTAATGTACAATTAGGGGTAAACCGGTTGGATATAAAAAGCATCAAACAGGTACCAACCGTATTTGGCGAAGCTGATGTATTAAGGGTGGTATTAACGTTACCCGGCGTGCAGTCGGTAGGTGAGGCTACAACCGGGTTTAATGTTCGCGGGGGCTCTGCCGATCAGAACCTGATATTGCTTAACGATGCCACCATTTATAACCCGGCACACTTTTTTGGATTCTTCTCTGCATTTAACCCCGACATTGTTAAAGATATTGAACTATACAAAAGCAGTATTCCTGAAAAATTTGGCGGTCGTTTGTCGTCGGTATTGGATATAACAGATCGGGAAGGCAACAAAAAGAAGTTCACAGGCTCGGCGGGTATTGGTTTAATAACCAGCAGGCTCAATGTGGAAGGGCCGATTATTAAGGATAAAACCTCATTTATATTTGGTGGGCGCATTACTTATTCCGATTGGTTGCTCAAACTGTTGCCCGAAGAATATAAACATAGCCAGGCTTCATTCTACGATCTTAATCTGGATATAAGTCACCAGATAGATGATAAAAACAATCTTTACTTAACCAGTTACCTGAGCCACGACCAGTTTAAGCTCAACAGCGACACAGCTTATAGTTACAGCAACAGAAATATCAACATTAAGTGGAAACATAATTTTAATGATAAGCTATTTAGCCTGATAACAACCGGCATCGACAGGTATCAATATAATATTGCAAGTTTTGATAATCCGGTAAATGCCTACAAACTTAATTTTGATATCAATCAAACTAATCTTAAAGCCGATTTTACTTATTACCTCAATCGGAAAAATACGGTTGACTTTGGAGTAAGTACTATTTATTATAAGTTACACCCTGGTAATTTTCAGCCTAATGATGTAAAATCATTAGTAGCGCCAGATGTTGTTCCGGCGCAACAGGCTTTAGAAAGCGCTGCCTATCTTGGTGATAAATATGATATTACAGATGATCTTTCATTAAGCGCGGGTATCAGGTATTCGCTCTACAATTACCTGGGACCACAAACAGTTTATAACTATGCGCCCAATTTGCCAAAAACAAGTTCAAATTTTTTAGATAGTACCACCTATTCCAAAAATAAAGTGATCAAAACCTATTCGGGACCAGAGTTCAGGCTTTCGGCGCGTTACAATTTGGGAGATAATACTTCTGTAAAGGCTGGATATAATACCTTGAGGCAATATATACACCTGCTTTCAAATACTACAGCAATAGCTCCAACGGATGTATGGCAGTTGAGCGATCCTAATATTAAACCACAATATGGCGATCAGGTATCATTAGGCTTGTATCGTAATTTTAAAGAAAATACCATTGAAACCTCGGTTGAGGTTTATTATAAACGATTAAGGGACTACCTGGATTACAGAAGTGGTGCCAATCTGGTGCTCAACCATCACATTGAAAATGATGTACTGGGTACCCAGGGTAAAGCTTATGGTATTGAATTTTTGATCAAAAAAACTACAGGTAAAGCCAATGGATGGATAAGCTATACCTATTCCCGTACGTTTTTGAGGCAGGATAATATCAACGAAGGTGAATTAATTAACGGAGGAGCTTATTATCCGGCTAACTTTGATAAGCCGCATGATTTTAATTTTATTGGCAATTACCGGTTTTCGCACCGGTTTAGCGTGTCGTTAAATGTAACTTATAGTACGGGAAGGCCAATCACGCTGCCAATAGCCAAATATGAATACGGCGGTTCTGAAAGGGTGCTTTATTCTGACAGGAATACTTATCGTATACCAGACTATTTCAGATCAGATTTTTCGATGAATATTGAAGGTAATCATAAAATACATCAACGAACACATAATTCGTTCACTTTAGGGGTTTATAATCTTACAGGAAGGCAAAATGCTTATTCCGCATATTTTACCCAGCAAGCAGGGATAATTAGCGGGTTTAAACTATCCATATTTGCCAAACCAATACCATTTATTAATTATAACATCAGGTTTTAGCAATATAAGGGTTCCGATATCAATATGAATTATGCATATAAAGTTTTGCAAAAATCGAACAAAAACCTATGGGTAGTAAAATGAAAAGCAACATGAGCAAAAGTAAATACATATGGTACTTATTTGTGGTAATAGGGGTTGCAATAAGCTGTAAGAAGCCATATAACCCAGCCATTGTTAGTAGCGATAACCATTACCTGGTTGTGGAAGGGGTGATCAATAGTGGCAATGACTCTACTATAATTAACCTAAGCAGAACGGTAAAGTTGTCAGAAGATGTAAGTACCCAGATAGTAACTAATTACACGGTGGTTATTGAGGGAGAGCAAGGCGGCAATTACGCTTTACAATCCGAAGGGAACGGCCGATATGATATTGGCCCAATGCATCTTGATGCTTCAAAGAAGTATCGCTTGCATATCACAACACCCGAAGGTAAGCAGTACGTGTCAGATTATGTGGAAGTAAAGCAAACACCACCTATAGACAGTATTGGTTTTACTCCTAAAAATAACTACCTGCAGATATATGCAAATACGCACGACGCAACTAACAATACCCGCTACTATAGGTGGGATTATTCGGAGGCTTGGCGCTTCCATACTAAATTTCAATCTAGCTTTATTGTTGATGGTGGTGCGGTAAGAGGCAGACGTGCAGATGAATCAATATATTATTGCTATGCGAGTGACAAATCCAGCAATATAGTGTTAGGCTCATCAGAAAAACTTACCCAGGATGTAATATTTCAGACACCGATTAATACTATTGCCAGTAATTCCGAAAAATTGGAATTGAGATATTCCATTTTACTTAAACAATATGCACTAACTAAGGATGGCTACCAGTTTTGGGAAAATATGAAGAAAAATACCGAACAACTGGGAAGTATATTTGATGCCCAGCCTACTCAACTACAAGGAAATATTCACAATATGAGTGACCCTACAGAACCTGTTATTGGATATGTAAGTGTTACAAATGTGCAATCAAAAAGAATATATATCAATAAAGGGCAATTACCAAATGACTGGATAGAAAAATATCCTTATGACTGTGGTATGGCCGATTCGGCCTTCTTTTCTCATCCGAAAACAGGATCCAATGATGTACTATATTACATTATTCAGGGCGGGGGAATAGCCGTAGATGCAATATATGGCCCTTTTGGCATCCTTGGATACACCTATTCATCCTCCGGGTGCACAGATTGTACCATACGAGGCAAGGTAAAAAAGCCTTCGTTTTGGATAGATAATTAACAGATAAATATATTGCTATATAAAAGTAGAACTAAATACCTGTACCGGTTATGAAAAAAATTAAGGCGATTGCTAAAACTATAGCTTTATTGATTGGAGGATTATTGCAATTGCACACGAATTGCTCGGCACAGGTATTAGATCAAATTAAAAATAGCTTTAATCAGTATGAGCAGGAATCTGTACAGGAAAAAATATTTGTTCATACCGATAAGAGTGCTTATTTGCCTGGTGAGATCATCTGGTTTAAGATTTATAATGTTGATGCCAGCCTCCATAAGCCCATCAACCTAAGTAAAGTTGTGTATATTGATGTGCTTGATCATGAGCAAAATGCCGTACTACAAGCAAAAATTGCCATGAAAAATGGTGCTGGGAGTGGTTCTTTGTATATTCCGGTGTCGTTAAACAGCGGCAATTATAAATTAAGAGGCTACACTAACTGGATGAAAAACTTCAGTGCTGATTATTATTTTGATAAAACCATTCTTATCGTAAATCCACTAAAAACACCAGAGGCGGTAAGTCGGCAGGCACAGGCAGGCTATGATGTTCAGTTTTTTCCGGAAGGAGGAAATTTGATCAGCGGTATTACCAGTAAAATAGCTTTTAAGGTAACAACGCCTAATGGTACAGGGCTCGACGCTTATAAGGGTTTTATTGTTGATGGATATAATGACACAGTAGCCCGGTTTGAGCCGTTGAAATTTGGTATGGGGAGCTTTATATTTACCCCGGGGGCCAACGCTTCTTACAAGGCCGTTATTAAGCCAACCTCAGGAGATGTGATCACAAAAGAGTTACCAACTATCAATAGCCAGGGTTATACCATGCAGTTGAAAGATAATGGAGGATCGCAATTGGAGGTCATTGTAAATGGTGCCGGCATTGGTAGCGGAGAAGTATATCTTTTTGCACATACCAGGCAAATAGTTAAAATAGCTCAAAGTGCCAGTCTTAATTCAGGGACTGCCAGTTTTATAATTGATAAAATAAAACTTGGTGAAGGCGTATCGCACATCACCATCTTTAACAACGCTAAGCAGGCTGTTTGTGAGCGACTTTATTTTAAACGTCCTAAACAAGAATTGCTGATTGATGCATCTTCGGATCAACCGCAATATGGCATACGTAAAAAGGTTAATATAAATATTTCGGCTAAAAACCCCGCAGGTGATCCTTTGTCAGCCAATTTATCCTTGTCGGTCTTCCGGGTGGATACCTTGGAGCACGTAGATAGGGATGATATTATGAGTTACCTATGGCTGAAATCCGATCTGCACGGAAATATCGAATCGCCATCTTACTACTTTAAAAATGTTAATACAGAAACGGATACAGCACTTGATAACTTGATGCTTACACAGGGTTGGAGGAGGTTTCGGTGGAGCAATGTGCTGAGCGATAAACCCGTAACACTCAACTTTTTGCCTGAGTATAATGATCATTTGATTACCGCAAAAGTAGTAAATACAGTTACCGGCCATCCCGCAGAGAACGTATTGGTATACTTAAGCGTTCCTGGAAAAAGAGTTCAGTTGTATACCTCAAAAAGTGATTCATTAGGGCGTTTGGTATTTAATACCAAACAACTGTTTGGCTCCGGCGAGATCATCGCTCAAACAAACTCCGAGCGGGATACAACCTACCGCATAGATGTTTTGAGCCCCTTTTCCGAACAGTATGCGAAGTATAACCTGCCAGGTCTAAATCTGACACCTGGTATACAAAAAACACTGGAAGAACATAGCCTGGCCATGCAGGCACAAAATATATATGCAGGTAATAAAATAAAACAGTTTTATGACCCGGGGGTTGATAGCTCTGGTTTTTTTGGGAAGCCGTATAAAACGTATCTTTTAGATAATTATACCCGTTTTACAACAATGGAAGAGGTTTTACGCGAATATATAAGAGAAGTGAATGTTGTACAGTCGCATAAAAGATATCATATAAAAGTATTAAATGATCGGGGCTTTTTAGATGGCGATCCCCTTGTTATGCTTGATGATGTACCGGTGTTTAATATCGATAAGGTAATAGCTATCGACCCATTGAAAGTGAAAAAACTGGAAGTAATAAGAGAAAGATATTATTATGGACCGTCGGTGCAGGAGGGTATATTAAGTTATACAACCTATAAAGGCGATTTGGGTGGAGCCGAAATGGACCCACATGCGGTAGTGCTTGATTATGAAGGTTTGCAGTTACAGCGGGAATTTTATTCACCTGTTTATGATACGGATGAGGCAATTAAAAGCCGGGTCCCCGATTTTCGCAATCTTTTATTTTGGCAGCCAAATGTTAGTATTAACACAGCTGGCAAAAACCAATTGGCGTTTTATACTTCAGATCAAACCGGGAAATTTATAGGATTAATACAAGGGGTGACCCCAAATGGGGATGCTGGCAGCAGGTATTTTACCTTTGAAGTAAAATAAATTAAAAAATATTTAAAGAGGACCGGAGCAAAAATATCGAAGGTGTTATGGCTGGTTTTGTTTGATAGTGAGTTGGTTATAAAGAGGGGGGATTGTATCTGACTATACTAAATAAGCCATATAAGGAATACTGTATCCACAATAAATAAGTTTTTTTTCAAAACCATTTGCGTAATACAAAAAGCTGCGTATATTTGCAGACCCAAAAACGGAGTGGTAGTTCAGCTGGTTAGAATACATGCCTGTCACGCATGGGGTCGCGGGTTCGAGTCCCGTCCATTCCGCTAAAAAGGTATCAAAACCGTTTATAACCGCTTAAATCATTGATTTAAGCGGTTTTTTTATGTCAATCCCGCTCATTTCATACCACCATTTATGACTCATTCGGTGACCTATTCGGTGACCTGTTTTGATTTGCTAATTTGGTCACCGAATTAGCTTGTAATAAGTTGATTTTAAAGTACTTGTATTGATTTTTTTGAGCTTAAAACAGCTCATATGAACTCAAAATTAATGCGATTAAGTAACTTAAAAATTAATGTGTTATGAAAACAACCCAAAGGTTCTCAGTTCTTATCTGGGCTGACAAACGAAAAACAGATGCAGCAGGCCTGGTGCCGCTCTATGCAAGAATCACTTATTTAGGAAAACGTGCGGAAATTTCGCTTAAAAGAAAAGTGCATCTTGCAAAATGGGATGCCCAAACCGGCTTTCTCAAAGGGACAAGTCCTGAAGTCAGGAGGATCAATGCCGATATTAATGATGCCCTCGATGAAATCGACAAAGCTTTTAAATTCTTAAAACGGACAGACGAATTTATTACCGCTGAAAAAATCAAGTTGCAGTATTCGGGTGAGGAGCCGGACAGAAAAATGCTGCTCGAAGTTTTCGACCAGCATAATGCAGACCTTGCGAAACTGGTAGGGAAAGACTTTGTAAAAGCAACGCTGACAAAGTACAATACAGTCAGAAGCCGTGTTTCAGGATTTATAAAACATAGATTTCAAAAAGAAGATGTGTATCTCGACCAGATAGACTTTGCCTTTGTCTCAGGCTTTGAAATGTATCTGAAGACAGAATGCGAAATTGAGCATAACACTGCCATGCGCTACATCAAAAACCTGAAAAAGATCATTAACCTGGCAGTAAATAACAAATGGTTAATTCACAACCCGTTTAATGCCTTCAAATGTACTTACAGGAAAGTTAATCGGGAGGTACTCGAATGGGAGGAAATTGAATTATTGGCTTCACATGAATTTAAAGTGAAGCGGCTGGACGAGGTAAGAGATACTTTTCTTTTCTGCTGTTTTACAGGGTATGCTTTTGTTGATGTAGAAAAGTTAACACCACAAAACGTCGTAAGCGGTAAGGATGAAGTCTTATGGATAAAGACCACTCGCACAAAAACTGAGATCGAAGCGAATGTCCCCCTTATTCCCCAAGCGATTGAGATCCTAAATAAGTATGAAGGCCATTCATGCCGAGATGTAGAAAACAGGTTGTTGCCTGTTAAGAGCAATCAAAAGATGAATGCCTATTTGAAAGAAATAGCAGACCTTGCTGGCATCGACAAGAACCTTACCACTCACATTGCGAGACACACTTTTGCAACGACGGTAACACTTGATAACGATGTGCCGCTGGAATCTGTCAGCAAAATGCTGGGGCATACCAAACTTACCACAACTCAGATCTATGCGAAAACTAAAGACAGGAAGGTAAACCGTGATATGACCGCGTTAACGAACCGGCTCAAAGAACAAAAAACAATAGCGGAAGGAGAATTGGTATGAACTTAAATGAATCAATTATAACCGATATTCAATCGATAATTAATAATTCAAGGGATCAAGCCGTCCGCGCCGTTGATCAAGAAAGAGTGCTGATGTATTGGCAGATCGGAAAAAGAATTTTTGAAGAGGAACAGGGTGGTGAAGAACGAGCCGAATATGGCTCCCAGCTTCTGAAATTCCTATCAGAAAAGCTTCAGCCAAAATTTGGTACAGGTTTTTCAGCAAGAAACTTGGCTTGGTTCAGGCAATTTTATAAGAGCTTCCCAATTGTGTCCGCACTGCGGACACAATTGAGTTGGTCTCATTACAAGTCTTTACTGAGTTTAAATAGCGACGATAAAGTATCGTTTTACCGAGAAGAAACGATTAAAAACAATTGGACGGCAAGGCAGATGGACAGGCAGATTAGCAGCAATCTCTATGAACGGTTATTGCTTAGTACAGATAAAGATAGTGTTCTGTCAGTAGCAAGAAATGAGAAGCCGCCAACAAGTGCAAAAGATATCATTAAAGTGGGTATACCGCTGAAATTGACCATGTATTCCGGGGCAATGTTGCAATGTGTTCCGCCGATATTTGACCAGGGCGT